>JALYVC010000281.1 GCA_030853445.1 Actinomycetota bacterium
GCGTCGGCGGCCGACCCGTCGGGCTCGCCGCCGATGCCGCCCGGTCGGTCGGGCTCGTCCGGCAGGCGGCGGTTGCGCACCAGCGACGACGCGAAGGCGGCGGCGATGAAGCCGACGCCGATCAGACCGGTGACGATCTCGGGGACCTCCGTCTTGATGCTGACGAAGAGGATCACCGCGAGCGCACCGATCGCCCAGTGGGCACCGTGCTCGAGGTAGACGTAGTCGTTGAGCGTGCCCTTGCGGATGAGGAACACCGTCAGCGACCGGATGTACAGCGCGCCGACACCGAGGCCGGTGGCGATGATGAAGATGTCCTGGGTGATCGCGAAGGCGCCGATGACCCCGTCGAAGGAGAACGACGCGTCGAGCACCTCGAGGTAGAGGAACAGGAAGAAGGCCGCACGCCCGGAGGCCTTGGCCACGCCGGTCGGGCCCCCGGAGGGCTTGGCGTCGGGTGTCGTCTCGTCGACGACCTCCTCACCGGCTCCTTCGAAGAGCGACCCGAGCCCGTTGACGAGCAGGTAGGTCACGATGCCGAGGGCGCCGGCCACCATCACGGTCGACGGCTCCCGGGCCAGCAGCTCGGCCGTCAGGACGAGCACCGTCAGCGCGATGACGACCGAGACCTGGTCGAGCTTGCCGACCCGTGCCAGCGGACGCTCGAGCCACGTCAGCCAGCGGATCTCGCGGTCCTCGAAGATGTAGTCGAGGAACAGCACGAACAGGAACATGCCACCGAACGCCGCGATCGCCGGGTGGGCCGCGCGCAGGAGGTAGGCGTAGGTGCCCGGGTCCTCTGCGGAGCCCCCCTGCAGGGCGAGGTTGACTGCCTCGACCGGGCCGAGGTGCGCCGTGATCCCGACGATGAGCAGCGGGAACAGCAGGCGCATGCCGAACACGGCGATGAGGACACCGACGGTGAGGAACATCTTCTGCCAGAAGGCGTTCATCCGCACGAGGATGGTGGCGTTGACCACCGCGTTGTCGAAGCTCAGCGAGATCTCGAGCACGATGAGGATGGCCACGAGGGTCAGGGCCGTCGGCCCGCCGAGGATGAGGGCGCCGACGAGCGCCACGATGGTGATCCCGAAGGACCACCCGAAGATCCGCAGGATCACCAGGGGCTCCCGGCGCTCGTGGTCGTTCGGTGGGACGGGCCTGCCATCAGACGTTGACGCCGTAGTCGCGGGCGATCCCGGCCAGACCCTCGGCGTAGCCCTGGCCGACGGCGCGGAACTTCCACTCGCTGGCGTTGCGGTAGAGCTCACCGAAGACCATGGCGGTCTCGGTGGAGGCGTCCTCGCTGAGGTCGTAGCGGGCCAGCTCGGCACCGTTGCTCTGGTCGACGACGCGGATGAAGGCGTTCATCACCTGACCGAAGGACTGGCTGCGGGTGGCGCCGTCGTAGATCGACACCGGGAAGACGATCTTGTCGACGCCGGCAGCGACCGCGGCGAGGTTGACCTTGATCGCCTCGTCGTCGCCCTCGCCCTCGCCGGTCAGGTTGTCACCGGTGTGCTCCACCGAGCCGTCGGGTGAGGTGAGGTTGTTGAAGAAGACGAAGTGCTTGTCGTCGACGGCCTTGCCTGCGGCGTCCAGCAGGATCGCGCTGGCGTCGAGGTCGAAGTCGGAGCCGGTCGTGGTGCGCACGTCCCATCCGAGACCGACGGTGACCGCGGTGAGGCCGGGGGCGATCTTGGTGAGGCTGACGTTTCCGCCCTTGGTCAGGCTGACTGACATGAGTACTTCCTCCTGAGGTGGTGCGTCCGGGGGCGCGGTGCGGCCCTCGGGGACGAGCGACGACGCCCCATGGGGGGCATCGCGGCGTTGGCTGTACGAATACTGTCAACGCACGACCCTCCGTGGAGGTGCCCGTCACGACACCCTTTCACGCAACCACCGCGCGATCTCCTCGCCGGCGCGGACCCCCGTCGAGGACGTCACCTCGACGTGCCGGCGTCGCCACCCGGAGTCGGCCAGCTCGCCGTGCCCCGGTCGGATGCCCGCTGCAGCCCACTCGAGCAGGTCGGCATCCAGCAGCGAGTCGCCCGCGGCGACCGCGGAGGTGGCACCGGTGCGGCGCAGCACCTCGGCCGCCGTGTCCGACTTGGTGAGCGAGGTCGGCACGACGTAGAGCTTCCGGCCCTGCAGGGACACCCCCCACGAGGCGCGGGCCGCCACCCCCTCGAGCTGCTCGAGCCAGGCCCGGGGCAGGCGGGGCCGGTCGACGATGAGGTAGCAGAAGAGGCCGGAGGCGACCCGTACCCGCTCGACGAACGGCGGCTGGGCCGACGCCTCGGCCGTCAGCCGGGCGATCTGCCCCAGCACCTCGCGCAGCGGCGCGCTGGTCGCGTCGAGACGTCGTACGACGTCCTGGTGGTGGTCCTCGTCCACCGCACCGTCGACCAGCAGGTGCCCGCCGTTGGCGCAGATCGCGTAACGCGGCGGCGGGCCCGGCAGCCGCACCCGCAGGAACTGCTCCACGGTGCGCGTCGTCGTCGGCACGAGCCGGCCAGTCCGGGCCAGCGCGACCAGCGTGGGGACGGCGCGTGCGGCGACGAACGACTGGGGCGAGCCGTCGTAGACCTCGACGCACGTCGTCGCGTGGACCTCGGCGGGGTCGCCGAGCGCCTCGACCGCCGAACGTGAGTAGATCAGCGTGCGGTCGAGGTCGCTGAAGGCGACGACGGCCGACGCCGAGGGCGGGCTCATCAGGCCTCGGGCCCCGACCCGCGACGGATCAGACCGACGCAGCTGAAGGCGAGGTCGGGCACCGGCACCACCTCGACCCCTCGCTGGCGGGCCAGCAGCAGCACGTGCGACAGCTCGCCGACCGAGTCGGGCCGCACCAGCACCTTCCACGGCACCCGGCGCAGCAGCACCCGCGTCGTCTCGCCGACGCCGGGCTTGACGAGGTTGACGTCGTGGATGCCGTAGGCCGCGCTGATCTGCTCGACGCTCGCCCACCCGGTCCAGCGGGGCGGCTCCGGTGAGACCGGCAGCGCGGCGGCAGCGGCCACCTGGGCGGTGACCCCGGCGAACTGCGCGGTCACGGCGTCGAGGAAGGTCGCCGACACGTCGCCTGGGGCGAGCTCGGCGTAGAACTTGGCGCCGTGGAAGTCGTGGGGCCCGATGAGGTCGGCGCGGAGGACGGTGCGCGAGACCAGGCCGGAGACCGTGGAGTTGAGGCACGCCGACGGGATGAGGTAGTCCTCGCGGGTGCCGTGCAGCCGCACGCACTCCCCCGGGTCGGCGAGCACGGCCAGCTCGGCACTGAAGTCGGTGCCGAGCGCCGTGTTCGCGACCCGCACCGAGGCGGCGAGCTCGCGGGTGATGGCGCCCTTGCCGGTCCAGCCGTCGACGAACACCACGTCCTGCGGGGCGTGCCGGTCCCGCAGGTGGCGCAGCGCGACCTGGTCGATGCCGCGACCGCGCACGATGGAGAGGGTGTAGTGGGCAGGGTCGAGGCCGTGGGTCACCTGCGCCCACCGGCGCATGAGGATGCCGATGGGCGTGCCCGCCCGGGCCAGTGACGCGAGCACGACCTGGTCGCCGCGCTCCTGGAGCACGCGCTCGGTCACCAAGCCCACGGCATACGCGACCCGGGTGGCAGAGCGGGCCAGGGCCTGCGTGAAGAGCTGCTGGTACTCCTCGTCGGGCTGGTACTCGACCGGCAGCGACTCGGCGTAGTGCGCCTCCCCGCGCTGGATGGCCTCCTCGCGCTCGTGCGTCGGGGCCTCGAGGCGCACGTGGGAGAGGTCCGTGAGGAGCCAGACGACCTCGTCGGCGCGGTAGGAGCCGAAGGTGGGGCCGGTCAGGGGCTCGGGGGGCATGAGACCTCCCCGACGGGGGTGACCCGGTGCTCGGGCAGCACGACGAGCACGACACGGTCGGTGGCGCGGGCGAGCTGCGGCACGAGGCCACCGGGGTCGGTCAGCTCGGGCCGGTCGCCCCGGGTGTCGACCACCAGCACGACGGCGTCGAAGCGGGCAGCGGGGGCGGACGCGGGCGCGGCGACGTTGTAGGCGTGACGCGTCGTCGAGCCGCCCACCGGGTCGTCGTGGGCGGGAAAGGTCAGGCTCGAGCGGATGGGGTACCCCGGGTCGTCGACGACGAGGATCGGCGAGCTCGTCGTCGTGGAGAAGGTCACCGCCACCTCGTCGCCCAGGACCGTACCGAGCTGCTGGGCCAGCCGCAGGGGGGCGTACATCAGCTCTTCGAAGCCGAGCACGTGCACCCGCCCGGCCCGGCCGCAGGCGGCAGCCACGTCGGTGGCCAGCGCGGCGAGCGCGGCCTCGAGCGGGGGCCGGTCGGTCGGGAGGAAACCGTGCCGCCCACCCTCCTTGACCTCGGCCCCCCAGGCCGACGGTCGAGGGTCGACACGGACGACGGCGGCCAAGGGAACCGTGCCTCGAGATGAGGTTTCCTGCGACGCCTTCTGTGACATGGTCTGGGCAAGCTCACTTGCGGCCACGAGCTGCTCGCCTCGACCGAGCACGTCGGCGGGTAGGTCAACCGACCCGGTCGCCAGCGCCACCACGTCGATCCGTGCGCCGTGGCCGGCAGCCGCGGCGGCCATCCTCACCCGGTCCGTCTCCGAACGAAGGTCGACGAGCGTGGCGAGCACGTACCACCGGCGGGGGTGGGCCCGCTGCAGCGCCTCGACCGTGTGCAGCGCGGTCGAGCCGGTCGAGATCTCGTCGTCGACGAGCACGAGCGGCCCGTCCTCGTCGAGCGCCACGACCGTCTGCGGGTCGGCCGGCAGGAGCAGGTGGTCGGCGGCATGGCTGTGCGACTCCACGAACCCGCCGAGCGGCACCACCTGCGCGACCCGTCTACGGGTCGAGTGCAGGTAGGGCGCCGCGAGCACGTCGGCGACGAGGTGGCCCAGGGCGGTGGCGGTCTCGGCGTAGCCGAGGACCACGACCGGCCCACGCTGGCCCTCGCTACCCGGTCCACCCGCGCCACCCGGCTCCGCCAGCGCCTGCGCGACCAGCTCACCGAGACGCCGTCCGCCCGCGTGCACCACGTCGGGGTCGGTCGGCACGTGCTTGCCGAGCACCTGCGACACGAGCAGGTGCGCCCGGCGAGGGTTCCTCCGCACGGCGACCCCCACCAGCGACGTCAGCGGCAGCCCGCGCACGCCCTCGTCGTCGTGCAGCCGCACGTCGAGAGCGCGCTCGACCCAGCGCCCGGTCCAGACCTCGGTGCCCGGATCACCGCCGGTCGCGGGAATGGTGTCGCGCACGGCGCTCTCAGAGGTGCGCGGCGATCGCGGGCAGCAGGTCCTTGAAGGTGCGGCCGGAGGCCGGCGCCCCGATGGCGGTCATGGCCCAGGCGCCACCCTCGCGGGTCACCTTGGCCATGATCTGGGCGTTGTGCTGCCCCGACCCGGTCAGCTCGTAGCGTGCTGTCTCGGCACCGGTGCCCTCGTCGACCACCCGGCAGAAGGCGTTCTCGATCTGCGAGAAGTCCTGCCCGGTGAAGGAGTTGACGGTGAAGACCAGGGTCGTCACCGACGCGGGCACCCGGGGCAGGTCGACGCGGATCGACTCGTCGTCGCCCTCGCCGTCACCGGTGAGGTTGTCGCCGGTGTGCAGGATCGACCCGTCCTTGCTCGTGAGCTGGCCGAACCAGACCTGGTCGACGAGGGTGCCGGCGCCGTCGAAGAGCAGGCAGGAGGCGTCGAGGTCGATGGTCTGCGACTTCCTCCCCCCGAAGAAGCCCTTCTTCTTCACGGCATCCCAGCCGAGGCCCATCTTCACGCGAGTCAGCGACTCGCCCTGTCCCTTGGTCAGCGAGACGCGTTGTCCCTTGCTCAGGTTCACGGTCATGGCGGTGTCTCCTCGTGATCGACTCGTGCTCGTCAGTCCTGGGTCGTCCGACCCGACCCTATGCTGCGCGGGAACGTCGCCCACCTACCGCCCGTTTTGCCGAGGGCACCCCTCACCTCCATGCCCACACGCCTGAACGTCCATACGCCTAAGGGGGCAGGACTCACCGTGCAGCACTTTCACCACCTGACCGAGCCGGTCAGGCGCGGGCTCTTCGCCCACCCGCCCGAGGTGTTCGACGCCTCCAGCCCCCGGCACGACGTCGGCACCGCCCTCGGGGCCACCCTCTACCTGCCGGCCACCCGCCCCCATCTGGTCGACGACCTGCAGCGTCAGGGCGCCCGGGGAGTGGTGAGCGCGGTCGTGTGCCTGGAGGACGCGATCGCCGACTCGCAGGTCGAGCAGGGCCAGGCCCACACGATCGCGTCGCTGCGCTCCCTGGCCGAGCGGGTGGGCGACTCCCCCGCCACCACGCCCCTCGTCTTCGTCAGGGTGCGGCGCCCGGAGCAGGTCGTCGACATCGCCGCCGACGTCGGCGACCCCGGCGTGCTCGCCGGCTTCGTGCTGCCGAAGTTCACCGCCGCGAGCGGGGTCGGCTTCCTGCAGGCGCTCGAGCAGGCGGCGCAGGTCGTCGGCCGCCCCCTGCTCGCCATGCCCGTCATCGAGTCGCCGGAGGTGGTGCACCTCGAGACCCGCCACGAGGTGCTGGCGGGGGTGCGGGCGCTGCTGGCGCGGCACCGGGAGGTCGTGCCCGCGGTGCGGATCGGCGCGACCGACCTGTGCGCGGCCCTCGGGGTGCGCCGCTCGCGGGAGCTCACGGCATACGACATCGGGGCGGTCGCCGCGACCATCTACGACATCGCCAACGTGCTGGGGCGGGCCGACGGCAGCGGCTTCGTCATCAGCGGGCCGGTGTGGGAGTACTTCGCCGACCGTAACCGCCTCTTCAAGCCGCAGCTGCGCGAGACGCCCTTCGCGGGGCTGCCCGGCCCGAGCCTGCGTCACGCCCTCCTCGACCACGACGTCGACGGCCTGATCCGCGAGATCGTGCTCGACCAGGCCAACGGCCTCACGGGCAAGACCGTCGTGCACCCCAGCCACGTGGCGGCCGTGCACGCCCTGTCTGTCGTCTCGCTCGAGGAGCACAGCGACGCCCTCGACGTCGTGGGCCAGAGCGCCCGCGGCGGCGGGGCGCTCGCGTCGGGCTACCGCAACAAGATGAACGAGGCCGGGCCGCACCTCGCCTGGGCCCAGCGCACCATCGTGCGCGCGAGGATGTACGGCGTCGCCCGCGAGGACGTCGGCCCGGTCGACCTGCTCGCGGCGCTGGCGGCCGCTCCCCAGTCGGGGTGATCGTCGGGGTGACCGCCGGCCCGGCCGCGGGTCACACGCGTAGCGGGCGCGCCCAGGTCGGCACCTCGAGCCACGACCGGATGCCGTCGCCCCAGACGGGGGGCACGCCCGGCCGGGAGGCCGCTTCGGTCAGCCCGGTGATGACGTCGAAACGGCCGTACATTCCCAGCACGTAGAGGTGCCCGCGCGTCGTGACGGCGGGCTGGCGACCGGGGTCGGCCATCTGCGCCAGGGCCGACCGGCACACCATCTCGACCACCTCGTCGGGGCCGTGACCGTCGGGCGCCTCGGCGTGCGAGGGCCGCGCGTTGGCGACGCTGACCAGGGCCTGGCTGGCGCGGGTGGGCTCGGTCGCGGGGCGGAAAGCGAGCTCCATCATCCAGGGAACGGCCTCGGGCGGCAGCAGCCACGACAGGATCGACAACCCCTCGTCGACGACGGTCTCGCTCCCGTTGCGCAGGGCCCAGCGCAGCGCCCGGGCGTAGGTGCGACCCACCACCGGCCCCTGGGGGGAGAGCATCAGCAGCGAGAGCGCCGTGCCGCGGGAGTCCTCGGCGCTGTGGCTCGACGCCATGCGCAGCAGGCGCACGAGCACCGGGTGCAGGTCGCCACGCTGGGTGAGGGCCAGCTGCCCCTCGATCTCACCGGTCAGCTGCTGCACCTGCCCGTCAGCGAGGGCGCCACCGTGCTCGATGATCCTTGCGACCCGGCGACGGGTGGTCTCCGACTGCAGGCCGGCCACGATGCGTCGTCGCTCGGGCCGGGCGAGCAGCTGCAGGAAGGCGGCGGCGGCCCGCTGCAGCCGGTAGGACGACGTGCGGTCGTCGAGCACCCGCACCGCGTGCCGGGCCATCTGCTCCTGGTGCGCGGGCGAGAGCAGACTGCGGGTGACCATGGTGCGTGAGAGCCACATCAGGGCGAACTGCGCAGCCTCACCGACCGGGTCCGCGAGATGGCGCAGGACGAGCTCGGCCGGCCCCGTCCCCGGGACCGAGAGCAGGAGCGAGACCGTCTCGCCGTAGACCGGGGCGACGGGGTCGCTGAGCACCTCGTCGGCCATGGCGAGCACGGCCCGGGTGCTGCGGGGGTGGGAGGCCAGCGCCAGCTTCGCCTCGTCGCGCAGGATGTAGTCGAGACCGGTGCTGTACTCCGCCTCGCGTGAGACCCGCCGCAGGAGGTGGGTCCAGTCGTCCCTGCGCAGGAAGGTGGTCGTCACCGACCCGAGGTTGGTGGCGAGGGTGCGCCACTGCATCGCAGTCATCCGCTCGGTGGACCGGGCCAGGTCGAGCAGGTCGTCGGTCTCGTCCTCCCACAGGGGCGAGCGCACCGGGACGAGGTGCGGCTGTGCCGTCAGGAGCTGGTGCTGATGGGCCAGGAGGTCGATCTGGGCGAGCAGCTGACCCTCGGGTAGCCCGAGCACGACCTCGTACTGCCGCACCTGCGCGTGGCTGACCGACGTCGCCCCCGACTCCCACCGTCCGACCTGCGCCCGGTGCACAGGAGGGGAGATCGCCTCGCAGAACTGCGAGGCCCGGTGCATCCGGGAGTCCGTGGCGTAGAGGCGCGCGTTGTTGAGGACCCATCCGGTCTCAACCGCCAGGTCGTCCGTCGCGAGCGCAAGCTCGGTTCCCGTCGTTGCTGACACCCCGTCACCAGCCTCTCCGATCTGCCCTCCGCCCCCGCCGTCGGGGCCGTCCGCATTCTGCCTCACCCCCGACCGGGGGCGACGCTTCGTGACCAATCTTCATCTCGCCGTCACGAAGTGCGGCCCCGCCCCCCACCCTGGCGTCGTTCGGGGGACTGCTGGGGTCTGTGACCACCGCTTCGACGTTCTCACCTGCCTGCCGCTCGCGACAACCGGGCCCACACCGGGAAGGATCGAGGAGACCCACCGGGTTCCCCAGACGAGGTCCGGGGGAATCCGTTGCCCGGTAGGCACCGAATCACGGGAGTGGGCAATGAGGGCGTGGAGACGTGAGAGCCGGGCCCTGCCGCCTCGGACTTCGGAGGCCCGATGAGACCCCTGACCTGGCTGCGTGACCTCGAGCGGCTCACCCGGGCCGTCGACGAGGAGACCGCCGCGGCGCTCCGTACCCGCTGGGAGGGTCTGCCCGAGCACGTGCGCACCCCCGCGCAGACCCTCGGGCAGCACGCCGTGGGCTGCGAGGGCACCCATGGTGTCTTCCCGCGGTGCGACCTCGCCTGCACCCCGTGCTACCACTCCCGAGACGCGAACCGGGTCGCGGTCAGCGGCAGCCACACCGTGGCGCAGGTCCGGGCCCAGATGGGTCTCCTGCGCGTGCTGCGGGGTCCGAGGGCCCACGCCCAGCTGATCGGTGGCGAGGTGACGCTGCTGCCTCCCGACGACCACGCCGCGGCGCTCGCGGTCATGCGTGAGCACGGCCGCGAGCCGATGAGCATGAGCCACGGCGACTTCGACCACGACTACCTCACGGCGCTCGTCCTGGCGCCCGACGGCACGCGCCGCCTCGACCGGCTCTCCTTCGCCGGTCACTTCGACTCGCTGATGTTCGGTCGGCGGGGCATCGAGCGCCCGCCCGACGAGGCCTCCCTCAACCCCTACCGCCAGCGCTACACCGCGATGTTCGAGCGCCTGCGTAGCGAGCACGGGGTGCGCTCCTTCCTCGCCCACAACATGACCGTGACCCCGGGCAACGTCGGTCAGGTCGCCCGGGTCGTGAGCGACTGCCACACCTACGGCTTCGGGCTGTTCTCCTTCCAGCCGGCGGCGTTCATCGGTGACGAGCGGCGCTGGCACGAGGGCTACGCCGACACCAGTGCCGACCAGGTATGGGCTCAGGTCGAGGCCGGCGCCGGCACCCGGTTGCCCTTCCGCGCCCTGCAGGTCGGTGACGAGCGCTGCAACCGCACGACCTACGGCTTCTACGTCGGCGACCTCTACGTGCCGATCCTCGACGACCGCGACCCCGCTGACCTCGCGGTGCGCGACGCGTTCATCACCTTCTTCGGCGGTATCAGCTTCTCCGGGACACCCCGGCCGCTGCTGGTCGCCAAGGTTGCCCGGGTGGTCCTACGCCACCCACGCGCAGCGGCTCTCCCCTTTCTGGGGTGGGTGGCCCGCACGGCCCACCACGTCGGCGTACGACGCCTGCTGCGCCACCGCATCCGTCCGGTCACCTTCGTCATGCACTCCTTCATGGACGCGGCCGACGTCGCGCCGGCGTGGCAGGCCATGCAGGAGGGACGGGTCGCGACCGACCCACGCACCACCGAGACGCAGGAGCGGCTGGCTGCCTGCTCCTACGCGATGGCGCACCCCGAGACCGGCCGGCTCGTGCCGGCCTGCGTGCAGCACAGCGTGCTCGACCCGGGTGAGAACCTGGCTCTGCGCAGACTGCTCCCCCTCACGCCGGTCCGTCGGCCCCGCACGCAGGCCAGTGCGCATGCTTGACACCCGCGTCCGGCGGATCCTGGCCCCGCCCCTCGACGCGGTCGGCGCCCGGCTCGACGACATCGGGGTCCCGGCCCTCGCCGTGACCGCCGCGGGCTGGGTCGCCGGGGTGGCCG
This sequence comes from Actinomycetota bacterium, assembly GCA_030853445.1. Lineage (GTDB taxonomy): Bacteria > Actinomycetota > Actinomycetes > Actinomycetales > Dermatophilaceae > Lapillicoccus. Next base: position 10,740 of record JALYVC010000281.1, read on the forward strand.
CGTGCCTGACCGTCGTCGCCCACGCCTGGCTGCCCGCCCTCGCCCTGTGGCTGCTCAACCGGCTCCTCGACGGGCTCGACGGCCCGGTGGCCCGGCGCAACGGCGCGAGCGAGCTGGGTGGCTTCCTCGACATCGTCGCCGACTTCAGCATCTATGCCGGCTTCGTCGTCGCCGTGGGGGTCGCGCAGCCCGATGCCCGGCTCGCCTGCCTGGCCCTGCTGAGCGCCTACTACGTCTCCGGGACCGCCTTCCTCGCCCTGTCCTCCCTCCTCGAGCGCCGCGGCACCACCCTGGCCGCCGACGGTCGGTCACTGCGCTTCGTCGGCGGTCTGGCCGAGGGCACCGAGACCGTGGTGGTCTACGCTCTGCTGTGCCTCCTGCCCGACCGGGCCGAGCTCATCGTCTGGCTCTTCACGCTCGCCGTGGCGCTCACCGCGGCCCAGCGCATCGCCCTCGGCGTCGCCGTCCTGCGCCACCCCGCAGTCCCGGCACCCACCGACCCACGACCGACCGCCTCGCCACCACGAGCTGCCACCGCGGCCGACCACCAGGAGAGCCGATGACCGTCGAGAGCACCACCCCCCCCGGACGCTGCTGCGTCGGCGGCACGACGCGCCGGGGGTGACGACCGTCGTCGTCACCGGGGGTCAAGCCGTCGGGGCTCAGCCGCCACCGAAAACGTGCACCCTCGTCAGCGTGGGTCGGGCATGACCCGCCGGGCCGCCGTTCTGCGGCTCGTCGCCCTCCTTCTGCTGATCGCGGCCGCGCTGGCCCTGGCCCAGGTCATCGGCGTCCCGAGCGTCGACCAGCTGCGGGCCCGCTTCGAGCCGTGGGGCTGGTGGGGCGCGGCGGCATACGCGACCCTGTATGCCGTCGCCACCCTCTCGCCCCTGCCGAAGTCGGTCTTCAGCCTCGCCGCGGGTGCCCTCTTCGGACTCGGCTGGGGGGTGGGTGTGGTCGTCGTCGGCGCCTGCGCCGGCGCGATGCTGGCCTTCTACCTCGCCCGGGCCCTCGGCCGCGAGGGGCTTCACCGGCTGACCGGCGTGCGGGGAGACCGGCTCGACGACCAGCTCGCCCGACGCGCCTTCCTCACCGTGCTCGTGCTACGGCTGGTGCCCGTCGTGCCCTTCACCGCCGTCAACTACCTCGCCGGTGTCACGTCGCTGAGGGCGCCGACCTTCCTGTCCGCGACCGCCGTCGGCATCCTGCCCCTCACCACCGCCTACGTCGCCCTCGGGGCCTACGGCTCGCAGCCCGGCTCGTGGCCGTTCTGGACGGCGCTCGCCTCGGTGGTCGTGCTCACCGCGGGGGGTGCGGTCGTGGCGGTGCGTCAGCGCCGCCGCGAGGCGTCACGGACCGGCGAGACCGGGGGGTGACGCGCCCTGTCGGCGGGCCGTCACCGGGCGACGTCACCGACGGCCATCGCCCACGTCGCGACCGATGAATCCGAGTAGGCGGGTCTGAGCATCAGCGTCTCGGGGCACTGGCATCCGGGGTCCGAACTGCCCTGACGAGCGCATCAGCTCCTCGATCGGCACCATCTCGGCCAGCAGGCCGGCGCAGGTCTCCGGGTCGAGCCGCTCGTCCTGGCCCGTGGCGTGGGCCAGGCCCAGGTGTGCATGAACACGTCCGAGGTGTAGAACCGGTCGACCGCCTGAGGCAGCGGCATCTCCCCCACCGTCGGGTGCCGGAACGGGGTGGCTGCCGCCGGCCCGTCGAGCAGCCGCTGCACCGCGTCGGCGTGCACCTGCCACGCGGCGACCGGGTCCTCCTGCGGCGACGGACCGCGGTCGAGCACCAGACCGGTCGCGCTCTCGAGAAAGTCCGGGAACCACTCGACAAGGTGACCGACCACGTCCCGGGCGCGCCAGCCAGGCACCGGGGCGGGCGCATCCCAGTCAGAGGCACCCCGCACCCGGGCGGTGAACCCACTGGCCACTGCGCGGTGGCGCCCGGCCGGGCCGGTGGGGAGGGTCACGGGTGGCCTCCTTCGGCGGTCCCGACCGTGTTCATCGCGTCGTCCATGGCGTCTCTCCGCTCCTCGGGCGGTGCCCTGCCCTCTCGTCGCTCGTTTTCGCACGCACGAGGGCCGGAGGCCGGCCCCGGCCCCGACGCCCCAGGACTCACGCAGGTGCCGCCCACTCTGACCACGATCAGCCTCATCCGCAACGGCTCGGCCCCCGCAGTCTCGACCTGTGGCGAGCTGCGGGCGAGCTCGGCACCGGAGCGCGCGCATACGCGGGCACGTGTCCCCGTATGCCCGCCCGTACGGCGCCTTGCGCGCATACGCGGGCCACTGCCCCCCTATGCCCGCCCACGCCCCCGGCCCGGCTCAGCGGACCCGCAGCGTGACCCGCCGCAGGGCGGTGAGGGCGTGCGTCGCGCGGCCGGTGAGGCCACCCGCCAGCTGCTCCCTCACCTGGGCGAGTGCGGCCTTCCAGAGGCCGTCGCCGTAGGTCGGGTAGGCGTGGGTGGAGGCGGCGAGGTCGCGCGCCCGCAGTCCCTGCCGGGCCGCCAGCACGGCCTCCGCCAGTGACTCCCCCGCCCGCGGGCCCACGATGGTCGCGCCGACGACGTGTCCCTTGCCGTCGAGCACCAACCGGGAGAAGCCGGCGCTCTGCTGCTCGGCGACCGCCCGGTCGACCTCGGTGTGCGGCACGGTGTGCACGGTCAGCCCGAGGGACCGCGCCTGCCCGAGCCCGACGCCGACCGCGGCGACCTCGGGCTGGGTGAAGGTGACGCGGGGAGTGAGGGCGACGTCGACCCGGCGCCGCAGACCGAGCACCGCGTTGCTCGCGGCGAGACTGCCGTGCACCCCTGCTGTGTGGGTGAACTGCGGGTGGCCGGTCAGGTCGCCCGCGGCCCAGACGTGGGGGTTGCTGGTGCGCAGGCGGGCATCGACGCGCACCATGCCCCGCTCGTCGAGCTCGACGCCCGCCCGCTCCAGTCCGAGCGACGACGTGCGCGGTCGGCGCCCCACGGCGACCAGCACGGAGTCGAAGGCGACCCCGCTGCCGTCGGCCAGCTCCGCGACGAAGGAACCCCCGGCAGGTCGTACGGCGACCAGCGCGGCACCTGTGCGCACCTCGACCCCGTCGTCGACCAGCGCCCGCGTGACGAGGGCTGCAGCGTCGGCGTCCTCGCGCCCGAGCAAGCGGTCGGCGGCCTCGACGACCGTCACCTGCGAGCCGAGCCGGGCGAAGGCCTGTCCGAGCTCACAGCCGATGCTGCCGCCGCCGAGCACCAACAGCCGCGTCGGCAGGCCGGTCAACGAGAAGACGGACTCGTTGGTCATCGGGTGCGCGTCGGCGAGCCCGGGGATGGGCGGCACCACCGGGGCGGCTCCCGTGGCGAGCAGGACCTGCCGGAAGGGCACCGGGTGCCCGTCGACGGTGGCGGTCCGGGGGCCGGTCAGCTGCGCCGAGCCGTGGAAGGCGCTGACGCCCGCCGCCCGCATCGCCTCGGGTGAGTCGACGGGGGCGATGGTCATCACGGCCCCCTGCACGTGCGCCATCACTCCCGGGAAGTCGACGGTGACACCGTCTGCGTGGACGCCGTAACGGGTCGCGGCCCGAGCGTCGTGCACGGCGTGCGCGGCGTTCAGCAGGGCCTTGCTGGGCACGCAGCCGGTCCAGAGGCAGTCGCCCCCGATGCGGTCGCGCTCGACCAGCAGCACGCTGGCCCCGAACCCGGCTGCGGTCTTGGCCCCGACCAGGCCGGCGGTGCCGCCGCCGATCACGAGCAGGTCCCACGCCACTGCGTCCGGCGGCGTGAGGTCGTCGGACGCCCAGACCGACACGTCACCAGTGGGCTGCGCCGACGCGGCGATCGCCAACGTCATCAGGCGTCCTCGGCCCATAGCCGCTGGGCCTCGACCCGCACCCGCGCGGTCACCCCCGGGTCAGGCACACGCCGCTGCGACCACTGCAGGACCACGCGGCCCAGGCCTCGATACTCGTCCGCCGCAACCGAGCACTTCCCGCACACGGCCAGGTGCTGCTCGAGGCGCTGCACCTCACCGGGCGCGAGCCGGGCAGCGGGGTCGGCGTCCAGGTAGCGCTGGATCCGCCGGGCCGACCAGTGGCAGGTCAGCATCTGCCTGAGCCGGGTCATCATCGGGTCCTCCTGAAGTCAGGGTTGGAACGCAGGTCTCTTCGCACCCGGTCGCGGGCGCGGGAGAGGCGAGACATCACGGTGCCTACGGGGACGCCGAGCACCTGCGCCGTCTCGGCGTAGGTGAGCTGGTCTGCGTCGACCAACAGCAGCACCGTGCGAAAACGGGGGGCGAGAGCCAGCAGGGCCGACTCGAGGCAGTCGTCGAGCGCCCAGTCGGTGACCGTCTGCTCGGGGCTGCGCGACGTCGCAGCCCCGAAGGCGGCGCGCTGCCCCTCGAGGTCGCTGACCTCGGGCGCGAGGTCGGGGCGCTGTCGACGGTGGGAGCTGATGTTGGTGTTGCGCAGAATCGTCAGGAGCCACGCACGGGGGTGGGCACCGTCGAAGCGGTCGATCGCGCGGTAGGCCCGCACCAGCGTGTCCTGCACGAGGTCCTCCGCATCGGCCCACGATCCGGTCAGGGTCTTCGCCACCCGTAGTAGCACCGCGATCTCGGGCTCGACGTAGATGTGGAACGCACGCTGGCGCGCGGCGTTGCTCGTCGTCGGCGCGGTGGTCACATCAGAGGAACCCGGTGACGACGCCTGCGCCTTCCCGGGCCAGCTCATCGCTCGCCCGGCCGGCTCTCGGGTGGCTTGGTGCCGACCGCCACGTGCACGTGCCCGCCCGTCATCACCTCGTACGTCGGGTCGGCAGTGGCCGTCAGCACCTGCCGCCAGACCTCACGCGACTCGTCCACGCCGCCGGCGAAGAGCGCGAGCCGCGCCAGGGGGGCCAGGACCCGCCACCGCCCCGTGGGCATGGCGGTGTCGACGACCGCGACGCGCCCACCCGGGCGCAGCATGCCGAACGCCTGCTCCCACGCCGCCTGCCAGTCGTCGACCACGGAGAGCGAGTAGGTGAAGACGACCGCGTCGACGACGCCGTCCACGAGGGAGCCGAGCGCAGCTGCGTCACCCTCGACCAGCCTCACGTGCGACCAGCCCTGCCGCTCGACCCGTTGGCGGGCCTGACGCAGCATCGGCGCGCTCGAATCGACACCGACCACCTCTCCCGCCCCGGCCGCCATGAGGAGAGGGAGGTTCAGCCCCGTCCCGCACCCGACGTCGAGCACCCGGGCGCCGGGGAGCAGACCCAGCGCCGCAATGGCGGCCTCACGCCCCTGTCGGTAGACGAGGCGCTCCAGGGACACCACGTCGTAGGCCCTCGCCCCCCGCTTGTAGCGCGGCAGTCGCAGTCTGGCTCTCATGGGTTCCAGCATGACGTGCGTGGACGGGAAACGTGCCGAGGTGACCGGGGACATGACCGGCGCGCCCGCCCGCCCGAAGGTGCTTCCTCGGTGTCGCAGCCGGCGCGGTGAGCTAATCAGCTGGTCACGCCCCTCCCTGGCGGCCCAGTCAGGTTGCTGCTGGCGCCGTTCGCGGCCACCACCGCCTGCTCGACCCGGTCACTGAGACCCGCCAGCCCCCGGCGGACGAGCGCGCCGTAGCCGTCCTCGCCCAGCGCATCCGCGGCGGCGAGCCCCGACTCGAGCTGAGCCGCCGCGTCGTCGACTCGACCCTGCCGCAGGTAGACGTCACCGAGGTTGAGGTGCAGGCTGGGGGCCATCCCCCGGGCCGAGGGGATGCCGATCGCCGCCAGGTCGCCGTCTCCGACGTGTGCGTATGCCGTGAGTGCCCACTCGTCCCAACGCACCTCGTCGTCGAGGAGGGGCTCGAGGTCGGCCAGGTAGTGGGCGAGGACGCACCGCTGCGCGTGGTCCTGCTCGGTGCTCGCCGCCCAGCAGCTGAGCAGGTCTCGCCGGCCGGTGGCCCGCTCCCCGCTGAGGGCCAGACCGACGGCGGTCGTGATGGCTTCCCACGTCGTCATGGCCCGATGGTAGGACCGTGCCCCGACAGAGCCGGTCGACGAGCCCCGGTCGGCTCCGCGACGAGGGACGAGGGCCCGAGCGACCACTTTTCAGGTGTCGAACACCGACCAGCAGATCGCGTTGCGCCGCTGCTGGTCGTCCAGCACCAGGGCGCGGACCCCCTCGGGGAGCTGGCTGCGCTGCCACTCGCACTCCCGTCTCCCGGCGACCACCCCGTCCCCGACGGGTGCGGCGGCGCGCACCGCCTTGATCGCGTAGGCCGCAGCCCCGAGATCGTGCTCGGCCACGTGGGGGACGCACGCGGCCTGACCCGCGGCATACGCTGCCCATCGAGGTGCGTCTAGCAGCGGGCGAGCGGCGCCCATCGCGTCCCCACCGCTCGCCCGGGACTGCATCATGCCCACCTCACCGCCGGCCCAGCCGCGGGTGCGGGCGATGGCGTCGCGCGGCCGACTGTCTCCCGGGCGCTCCCTCTCGAAGAGCGGTAGCACGTGCTCAGCGCAGGCGGCGGCCCACAGAGCCAGCAGCCGGTGGTCGGCGTCCGTGAGGCTGCCCCCGCGGCGGGTCGTCACGAGGCGGGGGTCGCGCACCTTCGGGAGGATCATGCTGGTCGGCTCCCTGTCGTCGCTCGACGCACCTCGTCGCCGTCGCTGGTCGTCACGATTGTGCCCGCCCTGCCCCCCGACCGCGAGGGAGTGACCAGTCTCGAGCGACGTGACCCAGTCGGTGAGAAGGCTGAACCGATGGCCCGAGCTCGACCCCCACGCGGACCACGGCAACGCCGCGCCGGCCGCCGTCTCCCCGCGGCTGATGGGAGGCGGCAGCCCTGCGCAACGGGTCGGACACGCTGCACTTCATGGGACTGACCCCTGTGCGGGAGGGCACGACCGACGCGCAGGTGCAGGCCTACCACCACGCCGGGGACGGTGTCGCCTCGCCGTCAGCTCGCGAAGGCAGCGCGGCCCTGCATGGCCGAGGTGCCGAGGTCGCTCTTCGACAGGGCCTCGCCGGACTGGACAGCGGTTGCCCAGGCCTCGGTCGTGCCGACGGCGGCGAAGTTGGAGTGGAGCATCACCATGAGAACCTCGTGGAGGACCTGGGCCGGCACCTGGCCCGTCTCGTTGGCCAGGTGAATGGCGCCTGTGGCGTCAGAGAGGACTTCGACGGCCAGACCGAGCCCCTCAGCCTCGACGGCAGTCGCGATGTCGCAGTTGTTGGTCATGAAGCCGGCCACGGTGATGGTGTCTACGCCTTGGCCGGCCAGCCACTCGGCAACGTCGGTCCCGGCGAATACGCTGCCCTTGTCCTTCGTGGTCCGCTTCCACGAAGACTGCAGTCGCTTCTCGACCTCAGGGTGCAGGGCCCAGCCGGCGGAACCGACGGCGAAGAGGGGCGCGCCCTCGGGGTACTCGTGCTGCACGACCACGACTGGCAGGTCGTGCTCGATCGCGACGTCCATCGCGCGTGTCACCCTGCCCAAGGACTCCTCGAGCGGCGGGTGCTGGATCTGCAAGGGGCCGTCGAAGTACTCCTGCTGGACGTCGACGACGACCAGGGCTCGGCGGGGGCTGCTCATGGGTTCTCCTCGGTGGCATCGGATGGTCAGGAACGGCCTGACCTGGTGTCGACAGGTCCCGTGAGTGGCTGTTGAGCCACCTTCGGTGGACAGGATGAAGATCAGTGTGCACGCTTTCCCCGGCAACCCGGAGCGCTCCGCACCGTGCGCAGGACGAGCAGGCCGTAGACGGTGAACATCGTGACGTAGACGGCTGCCGTCAGGACATCCGCGCGAGCCGGTCCAGTGGCCCGCGTTCCATCGGCCGCAACGAAACTGACCAGGTCGATCAACGCGTGGATGAGCACGAGGGGCCAGATCGTGTCCGTGCGCAGTGCCGCTGCGCCGAAGGCGAACCCCATGGCCGTCGCGTAGCCCACCTGAAGCAACGTCGCGCCCAGGTCTGCACCAATGAGCAGGTTGACGACGTGCATCAGCCCGAAGAGGACGGCTGAGATGATCGCAGCGCGGCGGACTCCCCCGGGCGCCAGAGCCCGCAGGATGAGCCCCCGGAAGGCCACCTCCTCAACAAACCCCACGAGCACCGCGAGGGCGATCCAGCGACCGAGGCGGTCGAGCTCGTCGGCGGCGCCCTGAGCGCTGAGGGCCATGACCGCCGCGGGAAGCACCGGGAAGAGTGGGATCCAGAAGAAGCGCAGGTCGCGCAGGGTCGTGAGACCACGGAAGCCAACGTCACGCCACCAGCGCATCCGTGTCATGACCGCAGTCGCGATCATGGCGAGGACAGCCTCAGCAACCAGTTCGACGACCTCCAACGAGCCAGAGAGGGCAGCATGCACCCAGCCAGCGCTGACGGTCGCCACACCGATGGTCAAGACGACCAACCCGGTCAGGAGGATCCCTTTCGTGCGGCAGGCGAGCCACGTGACATCGGGCCGATTGGCCACCACCACTCCGGCGTGCCACCTGTGCGCTCGGCCAGCGCTGGCGTCACTCGCTACATCCGAGGGACCTTGGGCCCTGCGGCCCCTGCGAGGACGAAGCAGGCTAGAACCTCGAAGTGAACGGGAGAGATGATGACCGAGCAGACCCAGAAGCAGCTGAGTGCGGCCTACGGCCGACTGATCCTGCTGATGTCCCTCGTGTGGGCCGCGACGATCATGGCAGCCGCCGTCGTGGACAAGGCGAGCGGCGAGTTCATCTACCTGATCTTCGTGCTCCTGGGCGGGTTCACCCTGTCTGGCGCCGTCTTGGAGTCCGGGCGCCGGCGCATGTTGGACCCCGCCCGAAGCAGACCGGAGGGGTGGCGGCCTTGATGCCCTTGCCGACCAGGTGCAGCCGCAGGGCGTTACCGCCGAGGGCCCGCCGGGTTCGCTCTCCCGACGCCTGCTCGACTTGCCTATTGTTACTGGTGCAGCCGCTGCCAGCTCGGGCCGGTCACTGACCGCCAAGGATGTTCGGTCGGTCCACCAGCTGCTGCGCCAGCGCTAACCACTGGTCTGCGGTGATGCTGTGGCCCCCCTCGGCCAGGCGAACAGCGATCGACGTGGTTCGCGCACTGATCGGGTAGCTGCTCCAGCCGACATAGGCCACCAGCCCCGGTGCGGGCTCCCAGACCACGGTGCCGTTGCCACCCTGCACGCTGGACGCGACGGCCGCAGACCCGTGCACCGTTCCGACCGGTGTGACGTTGACGCCGTACAAGGCGTCCTCGAGCCCGCCGCCCGAGGTCATACCCGTGTAGGTGAAACCCAGATCACGGTCGTTGTAGCGGATCTCGTGCACCAGCGGCAACCGCGCCGGAGACGGGTCCGCGACGGTGAACCGCGGGAGCTGCGCGACCTGAGGGTGACCATCCACGACCGTGGTCGAACTCGCGATCCTGGCCAGGTCGCTTAGCGGAAGGTCGCCGCGGATGCGGGCGGACTGGCCCGCCAGTGGCCACACGATGGAACCAGGACGTCCCAACCCCCGCGCTGGGCCGACCTGGACCGCAGTTCCAGCGCCTTCCTTCGTCGGGTCAACGGGATAGGTAACGACGGCGCCGTTCTGTCCCAGGGAACCGTCGTCTCGGCGCACCACCACCGTCCAGGCACCCCCTGCCGCGGCGGCATCGCGTGCTGTCACCGCATACCCTGGCCTCGGCTCGTCAAGAACCAACCCTCCGAACGGGGGAAGCGCGGTCTCGACCACAACCGGCGGCATGCTCGGCAGCGATGACGCCGAGGTGGTGTCCTGACCCGAGCCGGCTGAGGTTGCTCGGGCTGCGGCGCCCTCCCCCGACGGGGTTCCTGAGATCCTGCTCATCAGGAGCGCAACCAGCCACGCCACCAGGATGACGCCACCGAACCCGAGCAGCCGACGGGCTCGGCTCCCCGGCAGCACGGCACCGGACTCCCTCTGGGGTGCACTCATCAACCCAGTATTCCCCCGCCAGACGCGTGCGGGCCCTCGATACGTCGCTCCGGTCTGCGCGGCGCCTCCGAGTCTGGGCGAGCAGTGCGGCCGTCACCTCCCGACGAGCTCAACCACCCCGGCCTGCCTTTTCAGGCTGCTGGTCGATGTCGGTCCCGGGACGACGGCGGCGCTGGAGCGTAGGTCGGCGAGACCGAGGGCGGCGCCCCCGCCAGGAGAGACAGGTCGGACACGGCGAGGCAGCACGCCGATGCTCATGGCGATGCGGCGGGAAGACCTAGTCGTTCCCGATGGGGGTTGGAGTGCGGGCTACGAGCGGGGTGTGCTTCGTCGTTGTGGGCGAAGGGCGGAGGTTGTACTCGATGTCGTCGACGATGAGCTCGAGGTAGGTGAACGGCTGGTCGGGCGAGGGGCCGCCCCAGCGCGCGTCCCCGTGGGTGGCCAGGCGTCGCCCGTCGACGGCGCGGTAGTCGGTGAGCGGCGTCGACCACCGGCGCGGGGTGAAGGTCCGGCCGTCGCTCGAGCCGGCCAGCCGGTCGTCGGAGACGAAGTCGACGAGCTCGTCATGCTCGTCGAAGACCAGTTCGGCCTCGATGGTCTGCGGTCCGCGGGTGTAGTGGGCGTGCACCCGGTGTGGTGCGACCTCGCTCCACCGGACGTCGGCGTCGAGGAGGGCGGCAGGGGCGAGGACGCACAGGTCGTTGAAGAGGGTGACCGTCTCGGCGCGGTCCATCTCCGGCCCGGACGCGTCGACCATGGGGATCAGGGAGGCCGCGCGCACGCGCATGGTGGCGGCGTCCCCGACGAAGACGTGCAGGACGTCGACCGGCACGCCGTGCAGGCTGGCGTCCATGGAGAACAGCCGGCAGGAGTCCGGCCCGTAGGTGTTGACCTGCTCACCGGTGAAGGGCATCCAGGTCGAGGTTGCGGTGGCGCGGATGCGTCCGTGGATCCGGGCGCAGAAGCTCGTGACCCGGGGCTGACCGACGGCTCCCGTGCGCCGCAGGTAGGCGGCCACCGGGGTCGGCAGGGCAGCAACGTCGTGTTCGGTGACGACCTCGCCGTGCCGCCCGGGTGGGGTGGGACGCGGGGCGGCGAGCGCCGCTGACCTCCGTCGACGGTATTCGCTGCCGAGGCTGCGTGGCCCCTGGGAGGCCAAGCCGTAGGCCGCGGCCCCGAGCATGACGGCGTTGACCAGGGTGCCCGCTCGGGCGTCGGTCCACGACGTGAGGATGACCGCCTGCGAGGCCACCGCTGCCACTCCGCAGACGGCCCACCACCAGGGTGCGGCGAGGGCGAGGAGTACTCCGGACAGGACGACCAGGAGCGCCACGACCAGCCAGATGCCGCCGGTCACCCTGCCGACCGGCTGGGTGAGGGAGCTGACGGTGGCCCACCCGAGCCCCTTCGCGCCCCCGAGCAGGTGCAGGAGGCCGTGCATGACGATCACCGCGCCCACGACACGGCGTACGACGCCCCGACCGCGCCGGCGGGCGCTCATTCGACGGCCTCGGGTGGCGGGGAGGCCTCCGAGAACAGGCAGGCCGCATCGGCCTGGCGTCCGACGGTGAGCATGACGACGTGGACGCAGACCGTGATCCCCGCTGTGAGCGCGACCAGCACGAGGGCGCCCGCGCTGACGAGTCGCCGCTGAGGTGTAGCCCATCGGTGCAGCGCGACGTCCGCGTAGCAGCTGCACGTGCCGACCCGGCGGTCCGTCGTGCTCCATGGGCCGGCTGGGTCGGCCCGGTGTCGTGAGTCTCCCGAGGTCGCGTGTGGGGCGGTCGGCGACGAAACGGTCGTCATCACCCGACCGTAGATGGAGCCGCCGGGGTGAGCCGGGGACCAAGGTCACCCTGTGTGCCCTATGAGTCACGCCACCATCCCGGAGGGTGGCGCCGGGATGGAGGTGGGATGGTCCCGCTCATGGTCCGCTTGACAGCCTCGCGCCCGGCGCCTCAGCCGATCTCGAGCCTGGTCAGCAGGACGACGGTGCTGCCTGCGAGCCGTCGGCCCGCCCATTCCGCCCTCATGCCGAGCGTGACGGCGGCGTCGACCACGGTCTGCGGTCCGGCCGGGGTCTCGACCTTGATGACGGTCGCGTCGTTCCAGACCACCGTCGTCGACCCGATCCGCAGGGAGGAGAAGCCGTCACCGATCTTGGTGATCCGACCGTGGCCCTCGAGCCTGGGCCCGGTGGTCGCCGTCGCCCCCGACACGGTGAGCGCCCACGTCGCGGTGCTCGTCGCACCGACGCCGTCCGTCACGGTCCCGGTCACGGCGAAGGTGCCGGCCGTCGTGGGCGTGCCGGAGAGGGTCGCGCCGTCGAACGACAGACCGCTCGGCAGGCCGGCCATCGAGACCACGTAGGGCTTGACCCCCCACTGCGCCGACACCGGCGCCGAGTAGGCGGCGCCGACCGTGGCGTCCGGCAGTGACGTCGTGGCGAACCGCACACTCGGGGAGACGGTGAGCCCGCTGAGGTGGCACCCGTCAGCAGCGACCTCACCCTGCCAGCCGAGGACGAGGCCGGCCTGGTCGACGGTGGTTGTCCCGCCGAGGAAGGTGGTGGCGGCCGGTGTCAGGTCCGTCGTCCAGAGGTGGTCGAGCAGGCTCGCTCCCCCGTTGACGACGAGCAGGCCCGAGGTGGCCGGCGAGGAGGCGGTCACCACCGCGTCGGTGCCCGTGCAGGGCACGGCCGGGGCGGTGCCGGCGCTTGGCGTCATGGGCTGGGTGCGTGAGGTGTTCCCCGCGCCCCAGCGGGTCCCCCTGGTGCCGTAGTTGAACTCAGCGAAGGTGCTGGTCCAGGCCGGGGTCGAGAGGTCGGCCGGGAGCAGGCCCGCCGACACGGCGCGACCGGTGCCGTCGAGGAACGCCAGTCCGACCCAGTTGAAGTCGGCCCCCGCGAGCGGGCCCGACGGCGCCACGCTGCCGGAGAAGTTCGCGTAGACCGAGTCGCCGGCAGGGTAGGACGCGTTGGTGGTCAGGTTGTCGTAGACGTCGACGACGCCGGGGCCGGTGTGCACCGTCGACCCCCCGACGGTCATCGCCAGGTCACTGAAGCGGTAGGTCGAGTGCGTGCCGCCCGCATACGGTCCGCTGGAGACCACTGCGGCGTCGTAGGTGAGGGAGCCCGCGTAGGCGGTGCCGCCGGGGAGCGAGCCGGTGCTGGTCCCGTTGCTCACCGACATCGCACCGTCGGACGTGACCCCGGTGTAGGTCGAGGTGGTGGTGGCGGCCTGCGCCGGCACGACCCCGACCAGGCCGGCGGCGACCGCCGCCAGGATGGTGGCTGGGACCAGACGTCGAAGCATGAGGGACTCCTTGGGGAGCGCGGACCACTGGTGCTCGGATGCTGACCCGGCCGCCCCGAGCGGCCTTGGCGCCCGAGCGGGCACCTCGGTCGCATCGGCTGCCGGCGCGCACACCTGAGGGGTTTCGGG
>JALYVC010000282.1 GCA_030853445.1 Actinomycetota bacterium
CCCTTGGCGGCCAGCGCGGTCGCCTCGGTGACCGCCCGGATCGCCGCGCACGGGGCCAACATCGACCGCATCCGGCGGCTGTCCCGCTACCCCGTCACGACCGTCGAGTTCGACGTCTCGGGAGCCGAGGTCGACCGCCTGCGCCGGGAGCTCGCGCTGGAGGCGGTGGCCCAGGGCGTCGACATCGCCGTCTCGGCGTCGGGCCTGGCCCGGCGCGGCCGGCGGCTGGTGGTGGTGGACGTCGACTCGACCCTCATCCAGCAGGAGGTCATCGAGATGCTCGCGGCGTACGCCGGGCGCGAGGCCGAGGTGGCCGCCGTCACCGCGCGCGCGATGGCCGGCGAGCTCGACTTCGCCGAGTCGCTGCGCGAGCGGGTGCGCGCCCTCGAGGGCCTCGACGCCTCGGTGCTCGACCGCGTGCGCGAGGCCGTCGTCCTCACCCCCGGTGCCCGCACCCTCGTGCGCACCCTCAAGCGCCTCGGCTTCACTGTGGCCCTGGTCTCGGGCGGCTTCATCGAGATCGTCGGGCCCATCGCCGAGGAGCTGCACATCGACCACGCCGAGGCCAACCGCCTCGAGATCGTCGACGGCCGTCTCACCGGGCGGGTGGTCGGCGACATCGTCGACCGCGCCGGGAAGGCGCGCGCCCTGCGCCGATTCGCCGAGGAGGCCGGCCTCCCGCTGTCTCGCACCGTCGCCATCGGTGACGGGGCCAACGACCTCGACATGCTCGGTACGGCTGGCCTCGGCGTCGCGTTCAACGCCAAGCCGGTCGTGCGGGCCCAGGCCGACACGGCGGTCAACGTGCCCTACCTCGACGCCGTCCTCTTCCTGCTCGGCATCACCCGCGAGGAGGTCGAGGAGGCCGACGACCTCGACGGCACCCCCACACCCGCCCCGGTGACGCCACGCCCCCTCCCCGGCTGACCCGGGGGCCGGTCCGACCGGCCGACCCATAGGGTTGGCCAATGGCGACACGGAAGGCCCCCAAGCCCCGACCACGTACGCTGCTCGTGATCGGGGGCGCCGAGGACAAGGTCGGCACCTCGACCATCCTCAAGCGCTTCGTCAAGCTGGCCGGGGGGTCGCGCTCCCGCATCGTCATCGTCCCGACCGCGTCGTCGTTCGTCGACGAGGTCGTCCAGGGCTACACGGCGGCGTTCACCCGGCTCAGGGCGGGCCCCGACATCCGGGTCGTGCACGCCACCTCGCGCCAGGAGGCGCACGACCCCGGGCTCGTGGCCCTGCTCGACGATGCGACGGGCATCTTCCTCTCGGGTGGCAGCCAGCTCAAGCTGAGCCAGTACTACCCGGGCACGCCCGTGGGTGAGGCCATGCACGCGGCCTACCAGCGGGGAGTCGTCGTCGCCGGCACCTCGGCCGGGGCCTCGATCCTCAGCCAGCACATGATCTCGATGGGCGAGGAGCGCCTCACCCCGCGCCAGCGGATGAGCCAGCTCACCGCCGGGCTGGGTTTCATCAAGGACATCGTGCTCGACCAGCACTTCGACCAGCGCGGCCGCTACGGCCGACTGATGTCGATCGTCGCCAACTCACCGCAGCTGCTCGGCGTGGGCATCGACGAGGACACCGCCGTCGAGATCCACGACGAACGGATCATGACCGTGCTCGGCGCCCGGGCCGTCTTCGTCCTCGACGGCCGGGCAGCGGTGACCGACGCACCCGACGCGCGCCGAGGCGCCCCCCTGCTCGTCTCGGGGGCCGTGGTCCACACGCTGCCCGCCGGTGCGACCTTCGACCTGCAGGAGGCCGCCCTCATCGGCTTCGTCGAGCGGCACCAGGACAAGAACGCCGGTGGGGCCTCCGCCCGCGAACGCATCCCGGCCGCCCCCCGCACGACCGCGACCAGCTGAACCCCTCGCGCCCGCACCCCACCCCAGGAGACACCCCGTGGCCGCAGCCCGTCCCACCCCGACCGGTCCGGCAGGCCCGGACGTGCGCATCATCGAGTCCCGGGTCTACCGCGGGCCGAACCTGTGGTCCTACGAGCAGGCCGTGCACCTCGTCGTCGACCTCGGGGTGCTCGAGGAGTACCCCACCGACACCCTGCCGGGCTTCACCGAGGGCCTCGTGACGGCCCTGCCCGGTCTGCGACGCCACAGCTGCTCACGCGGACACGCCGGTGGGTTCGTGGAGAGGCTCGAGGAGGGCACCTGGCTCGGACACGTCGCGGAGCACGTCGCCCTCCAGCTGCAGACCGAGGCCGGCCAGGACCAGCGCCGGGGCAAGACGCGTGCCGTGCGCGGACGCCCCGGTCACTACAACGTCATCTTCGGCTTCACCGACGAGACCGTCGGCCTGGCGGCCGGCCGGCTCGCCGTACGTCTTGTCAACCACCTCGTGCAGCCCAAGGACGGCTTCGACTTCACCACCGAGCTCGACACCTTCCTGCGCCTCGCCCAGCGCACCGCCTTCGGGCCGTCCACCGCGGCGATCATCGAGGAGGCGGTCAGCCGCGACATCCCCTACATCCGGCTCAACAGCGCCTCGCTGGTGCAGCTCGGCCAGGGCGTGCACCAGCAGCGCATCCGCGCGACGATGACCTCCCGGACCGGCGCCCTGGCCGTCGACATCGCCAGTGACAAGGACCTCACGGGCACCCTGCTCGCCTCCGCAGGCCTCCCGGTCCCCAAGCAGGAGACCGTCCGCACGGTGGAGGGCGCCGTCGAGGCCGCCCAGCGCATCGGCTTCCCCGTGGTGATCAAGCCCCTCGACGGCAACCACGGGCGCGGGGTCTGCCTTGACATCCAGTCCGTCGAGGACGTGGAGAAGGCGTACGACGTCGCCAAGGCCGAGTCACGTCGCGGCACCCTCATCGTCGAGTCCTTCGTCACCGGCCGCGACTACCGCTGCCTCATCGTCGGGGGGCAGATGGTGGCGATCGCCGAGCGGGTGCCGGCCCACGTCATCGGCGACGGTGAGCACACTGTCGCCCAGCTCGTCGAGACCACCAACGCCGACCCTCGGCGTGGGGTGGGCCATGAGAAGGTGCTGACCAAGATCAAGGTCGACGCCGCCGCGCAGGAGGTGCTGGCCGACCAGGGCTGGTCGCTCGACGCCGTTCCCCCTCCCGGCGAGATGGTCAAGCTCGCCCTGACGGGCAACATGTCGACCGGCGGCATCTCCATCGACCGCACCTTCGACGCCCACCCCGACAACGTCGAGATCGCCGAGGAGGCAGCCCGCATGGTCGGGCTCGACGTGGCCGGTATCGACTTCATCGCGCCCGACATCGCCTCGCCGGTGCGCGAGACCGGGGGCGCCATCTGCGAGGTCAACGCCGCCCCCGGCTTCCGCATGCACACCCACCCCACCGTGGGCGTCCCGCAGTTCGTCGCCAAGCCGGTGGTCGACCTGCTCTTCCCTCCGGGCACCCCCTCCCGGGTCCCGATCGTCGCGGTCACCGGCACCAACGGCAAGACGACGACGTCGCGCATGATCGCCCACATCTTCAAGGGGCTCGGCCGCAAGGTCGGCATGACCTCGACCGACGGCATCGTCATCGACGAGCGGCTCGTCATCAAGGCCGACGCCTCGGGCCCCAAGTCGGCCAGGATGGTGCTGCAGAACCCCCGTGTCGACTTCGCCGTCATGGAGGTGGCCCGCGGTGGCATCATCCGCGAGGGCCTCGGCTACGACCGCAACGACGTGGCGGTCGTGACCAACGTCGACGCCGACCACCTCGGCCTGCGCGGCATCAACACCCTCGAGCAGCTGGCCGCGGTCAAGGCCGTCGTCGTCGAGGCCGTGCCCCGTGACGGGTTCGCCGTCCTCAACGCCGATGACCCGAACGTGCGCGCGATGCGTCGGCGCTGCTCCGGCGACATCGTCTGGTTCTCGCTGGAGTACCCCGGCAGCGAGAGCCGCGACTTCATCGAGAAGGCCTGCCGGCGCGGCGGCCGGGCGGTCGTCCTCGAGCAGACCGACCGCGGCGACATGATCGTCATCCGGCACGGCCGACGCAGCATGCAGCTCGCGTGGACCCACCTGCTCCCCTCCACCTTCGGCGGTACGGCGCGCTTCAACGTCGCCAACGCGCTGGCTGCCACCGGTGCGGCCTTCGCCGCCGGCGCGCCGCTGCACGACATCCGGCAGGGGCTGCGCACGTTCACGACCAACTACTACCTCTCCCCCGGCCGGATGAACCAGGTGCAGGTCGGCAACGTCGAGGTCTTTATCGACTACTGCCACAACCCTGCCGGCATGCGAGCCCTCGGTCAGTTCGTCGATGCCTACGCCACGCAGCAGGAGGGTCGATCCGACCTCAAGATGTCGCGCATCGGCATGATCGGTGCGGCCGGCGACCGCCGTGACGACGACATCCGCGAGCTCGGTGAGGTCGCAGCCCGCCACTTCGACGTCATCGTCGTCCGCGAGGACCAGCGCCTGCGCCGACGCCCGGCCGGGGAGACCGCCGAGCTCGTCGCCGAAGGCGTACGACGGGCCATGGCCGACGGTGCGCGCTGCCGCCAGGTCGAGACCGTGCTCGACGAGATCACGGCGGTCAGCCACGTCATGGCCCGGGCCAACCCCGGCGACCTCGTGATGATGTGCGTCGACCAGCACGCCGAGGTGCTGGCCGAGCTCGAGACGCGAACCTCGTGGGCCCAGGCGGGCTCCCACGCGGGCGAGCTCGCCGGAGACCCCGACCTCGACCCCGTGGAGCTCTCGCAGACCGCGACCAGCGAGGGGACCGAGGCCGAGGAGGAGGCGCTGGGGTCCTCGACCCTCGTCCCGGACGCGACGGGCCAAGACCACCCGGGCGGCGCCGACGGCGAGCCCTACCTCGACGACGAGCCACTTCCGAGTGACGGCAAGCGAATCCGCCGGTCCGGCGAGCCCGACCGCGAGCCGGGGATCGTCTGACCGAGAGCGCCCAGGACGCCGTTGTGCCACGCCCCTGCGAGTCGCGTCGTGGCGGGCCAGCCCCGAGGCCGGGGCGGCCTTGGGCGGCGCGCGATCTGCCGAAGTGACGAGTGGGCATGACGGTTGCCCTGGCTACACGACCCGTGGGCCGCTGACGACGCTCGCGCGCAGCTGCTCGGCGTAGGCCCGGAGCGACACCCGGTATGCCGTGGTGTCCTCGTCGGGGGCGTGGTCGACCAACGCCTCCAGCAGGTCGGCGACCGCCTCGCGCTCGCGACCAGTGTCGGCCAGGGTGAGCGCCCGGAACGCCGCTGCCGTGGCACTCCCGGGCTGGCTGAGACCCACCTCGTCGAGCAGGGCCAGAGCCTCGTCGGTCTCGCCGACCACGCGCAGGCTGGAGGCCGCCTGCAGCTGGGCCCGGTGCCGGAAGGGCTCACGCAGGCCCGACGCGATCACCTTGCGGTACAACGGGATCGCCTCGGCCTCGAGGCCGGCCCGGTCGAGGGCGCTGGCCAGCTCGAAGGTCATCCGGCGGTCGCGGGGACGCTCCTGCGCGAGCACCCGGAAGCGCGCCACTCGCGCCGCGTCGTCGTCGAGCGCCCACAGCTGCGCCATCTCGGCGTCGAGCTCGTGCTCGCCCCGGGCCTCGATCACCTTGCGGCGGATCGTGCGGGCGTCGTCGGGGGTACCCCCCAGCTCGGCCAGCCACGTGGCGCACTGCGGTCGCTGGTCGTGAGCCATGAACGCCACGACGTCGCCCGCCCGCGCCGCGGGCAGGAGGGCCTCGAGCCCGTCGATCTCGTGGGGGTAGCTCTCGACGTCGACCGTGCCGACCCGGGCCAGACCGAGCCGCAGGTGGGTGTCGATGTCGTCGACGGTCCGGCCGCGGAGGTACTTCGGCTTGTGCGCGATGACCACCCGGTCGGCGAGCTTGCCCGCGATCTCACCAAGCCCCTCGATGGCCTCGTCCGGCCGGTCACCGGTTGCCCCCAGACCCAGGTGGACGCGTCCACCGGGGGCACGCAGTCCGTGGGCCACTTCGAGCAGGGCCTCGAGGCCCGCCTCGTTGTGGGCCATGTCGAGGATGACCGTGGCGCTCCCGCGCTCACCCGTGTCACCGACCTCACCGAGCGCCTCACCGGGCGCGAAGGACGAGAGCGGTACCGAGTAGGTGTTGAGCCGTCCCTCGTTGAGCACCGGGTCGGGCGCGAAGGTGCGCAGTCCCTCGACCACCGCGGCGCGCGGCATACCGAGCCCCAGGGCCGCGGCGGCCGCGGCGAGGGCGTTGGCGATGTTGAAGTGCGACAGTCCCGAGAGCGTCACCGGCACGTCGACGATGCGAGCCAGGCGGTCAGGGTCCTTACCGCGCGTGAGCACGACGATCTCGCCGTCGAGGATCGTGATCCCGCGCCCTCCGACCGTCAGCGACTCACGCAGGGCGGGCGAGTCCGGGTCGAGGCTGAAGGCCCAGGGACGGGCCTTGATCCGGTGGCGCATCGACCACACGCGCGGGTCGTCGCCGTTCAGCACGACCCACCCGTCGGGCTTGGTGACGGTGGTGACGATGGCCTTGACCTCGGCCAGCTGGTCGAGGGTGTCGATGCCCTGCAGCCCGAGGTGGTCGGCCGAGACGTTGGTGACGACGCTGACGTCGTTGCTGGCGACACCCATTCCGCGCAGCAGCAACCCCCCGCGTGCGGTCTCCAGCACCCCGATCTCGAGACCGGGGGTGGCGAGCACCGAGCGGGCCCCGCCGGGCCCGGAGTAGTCGCCGGACTCGATGGTCTCGCCCATGACGACGACCCCGGAGGTCGAGCTCCAGGCGGTCACGTAGCCGGCGGTCATGGCCACGTGGGCCACGATGCGCGTGGTCGTCGTCTTGCCGTTCGTGCCGGTGATGGAGGCGACCGGCACCTGCGGGGTGATCACCTGGCTCGCGTCACCCGGGTCGATCTCGCGGATCCGCTCCGCCGCCGCCTCGACGACCTCGTCGACGGCCCGGGCGTCGTCGCGGTCGGTCAGCAGCAGCTCCCGCAGCACCGGGCCGAGCTCCTCGCCGGTCGCCCGGCCCCAGCCGCGGTGGCGCCAGGGCACGGCCACGACGATCTCGTCGACGCCCCGCCCGGCCCGGGCCCGCACCGTCATCCGGCTGATCCCCAGGCTGTCGGCGACCCGTCGTGTCACGTGGGTGGCGAGGCGCACGACGAAGCGCTGGCGCTGGGCGGTGCCGGGCTTGCCCGGACTCGAGGCCCCCAGACCGACGCGCTTGGCCAGGTCGACCGCGGCGCGGCGCTCGAGGGCGAGATACCCCGGGAGGCGGAGGCTGACCTTGACGGCCGGCCGGGTGAAGTAGAGGTTGGGCCCGTCGAGCACGCGCACCTCCGAGACCGTCACCCCAGGGGGGACGTCGGTGGGCTGCTGGTCGGTCACCGGGCCATCACTGGTCACGGGTGCTGGTCACGGGTCACTGGGAGCGGCCGCGTCCCGGTCACTGGCCCATGGCGTGGACCCCGCCGTCGACGTGGACGATCTCGCCCGTCGTCGCGGGGAACCAGTCGCTGAGCAGCGCCACACAGGCCCGGGCCGCCGGGACGGGGTCGCTGAGGTCCCAGCCCAGGGGGGCGCGGTCGCTCCATACGGCCTCGAACTGCTCGAAGCCCGGGATCGACTTGGCCGCCGTCGTGCGGATCGGTCCCGCCGAGACGAGGTTGGAGCGGATGCCCTTGGCGCCGAGGTCACGCGCGAGGTAGCGGTTGGTCGCCTCGAAGGCGGCCTTGGCCACGCCCATCCAGTCGTAGACCGGCCAGGCGAACTTCGCGTCGAAGGTCAGCCCGACGACGCTGCCGCCGGGCGACATCATCGGCAGGGCCGCGACCGCCAGGCTCTTGAGCGAGAAGGCCGAGATCTGGACGGCGGTGGCGACGTCGTCCCAGGTGCCCTCCATGAAGTTGAAGGCACCGGGGGGGGCGAAGCCGATCGAGTGCACGACTCCGTCGATGCCGTCGACGTGCTCCTTCAAGCGGTCGGCGAGGCTGTCGAGGTCGTCCTGGTTGGACACGTCGAGCTCGATCACCGGGGGGGTCGTCGGGAGCCGCTTGGCGATGGTCGAGGTGATCTTCATCGTCCGGCCGAACGACGTGAGCACCACCTGTGCTCCCTCCTCCTGCGCCACCTTGGCGATGTGGAAGGCGATGGAGGAGTCCATGAGGACGCCGGTGATCAGAAGGCGCTTGCCCTCGAGGATGCCCATGCTGAGGTCCTTGCGTCGTCGGGTGTCGGGGTGGCGTCGGTCTGCGGGTGGGTGGGTAGGGGGGTCAGTGGCCCATGCCCAGACCACCGTCGACCGGGATCACCGCACCGGTGATGTAGGCCGACTCGGGGCTGGCGAGGAAGCGGACCACTCCGGTGACCTCCTCGACGGACGCGAAACGTCCCAGGGGGATGCTGGACCTGTAGCCCGCCCGCACCTCGTCGGAGAGCTCGGCCGTCATGTCGGTGTCGATGAAACCCGGGGCGATGACGTTGGCGGTGATGCCGCGGGACCCGAGCTCGCGGGCGATCGAGCGGGCCATCCCGACCAGACCCGACTTGCTGGCCGCGTAGTTGGCCTGGCCCGCGCCGCCCGACAGACCCGAGACGCTGCTGACGAAGACGATGCGCCCGTGCCGGGCGCGGATCATCCCCTTGACGGCCCGACGGCTGCACTTGAAGGCACCCGCGAGGTTCGTGTCGATGACGGAGTCGAAGTCGGCGTCGGACATGCGCATGAGCAGCCCGTCGCGGGTGATGCCGGCATTGCAGACGAGCACCTCGACCGGACCCCCGAGCAGCTTCTCCGCCTCGTCGAAGGCCGCGTTGACCGACTCGGTCTCGGTCACCTCGCAGAGGACGCCGCGCAGCCCCTGAGGGGGCTCGCCCGAGCGGTGGGTGACAACGACCTCGTCGCCCTGGGCGGCCATCGCACGCGCGATGGCGAGACCGATCCCCCGGTTGCCTCCCGTCACCAGGACCCGCTGCGGCGTGGCGCTCACCGGCGTGCTGGCGGTGGTCGGGGTGTCGCTCATCGAGGCTCGCTTCCGGTGCAGGAGGGGGCGTGGCGACAGGACGCCGCAGGTGCGCCAACGAACCTAGCCCACTACCCGGGGGTATGACGCACCCCACTCCCCTCCGGGGGCCCGTGGTGCCCGAGCGGCCCTGCGAGGCCCTACGGCGCGACGTACGCTGGAGTAGTGCCCGAATACCACACCCCGACACGTGAGTCACGCGACGCCGGGCCCCTCCACCCGTCCGTCCAGTCCGTCACCGACGTCCCTTCCTCGGTCTCGGCCGACCGTGCCGACCGTGCTCGGCGCTACCTGACGGCGATGGGGCTGCGCGGCATCTGCTTCGTGCTCGCCATCGTCACCACCGGCTGGCTGCGATGGACCTTCGTCGCCGGCGCGGTCATCCTTCCCTACGTCGCCGTCGTGCTGGCCAACGCCGTCGGGCCCCGCACCTCCGGGGTGGTGACCCGCGTCGACCCCCGGTCGAAGCAGACCCGCGCCCTGACGGGCACCGTTCACGACGGGCCGGTCGTCGACGGCTCCGGACCCCAACCGCAGGACGATGAGCCCCGCGTCTGACCTGCGCTGCAGCGCTCGCGCTTGCCGGTCGCCGGCCTCCTCTGCGCTGCTGTGGAACAACCCCCGCCTGCACACCGCCGAGCGCCGCAAGGTGTGGCTGGCCTGCGACGAGCACGTGGTCTCGCTCGGCGAGTTCCTGTCGCTGCGAGGCTTCCTGCGCGACACCGTGCCGGTCGAGGCCCTGACCGACGCCCACGGGTGAGGACCCGCCACTCGGGCTCCCCGACTGTGGCCCGTTAGCCGGGCGCTAGCCGCCGATGGCCGACATCGGCCGGGTCGGCTGCTGGAAGTCGGGCTCGCCGATGCCGTGCCCCTTGGCCTTGCGCCACATCTCACCGCGGATCAGACCCGCCAGCTCGGCGTCGGTCGCGCCGTCGCGCAGGGGGCCGCGCAGGTCGGTCTCCTGCTCGCTGAAGAGGCAGTTGCGCACCTGGCCGTCGGCGGTGAGACGCGTGCGGTCGCAGGCCCCGCAGAACGGCTCGGAGACGCTGGCGATGATGCCGACGGTGGCCGGGCCGCCGTCGACGAGGAAGCGCTCCGCGGGGGCACTGCCGCGACCGGGCACCGCCTCGAGGGTGAACCGCTGCGACAGGCGCTCGCGCAGCTCGACCGCCGAGATCATCTCGTCGCGGTCCCAGCCGTGCTGGGCATCGAGCGGCATCTGCTCGATGAACCGCAGCTCGTAACCGCGGTCGAGGCACCACGACAGGACGTCGGCGACCGCGTGGTCGTTGACACCCCGCATGGCCACGGCGTTGACCTTCACCGGTGTGAGGCCGGCCTCCGCGGCGGCAGCCAGCCCCTTCTCGACGTCGGCCAGGCGGTTGCGCAGGGTCAGCTGGGCGAAGACCTCGGGATCGATGGTGTCGAGGCTGACGTTGACGCGGTCGAGACCGGCCTGCGCCAACGGCGAGGCCAGACGGGCCAGCCCGATGCCGTTGGTGGTCATCGCCACCTGGGGTCGGGGCTCGAGGGCGGTGATGCCGGCGACGACGTCGACGATGCTGCGGCGCAGCAGCGGCTCGCCCCCCGTGAGACGCACCTGGCGCACACCGAGACCGACGAAGACCCCGATGACGCGCAGGAGCTCCTCGTCGGTCAGCATCTCCGTCTTGGGCATCCACGGCAGTCCCTCGGCGGGCATGCAGTAGGTGCACCGCAGGTTGCAGCGGTCGGTCACTGAGACCCGCAGGTCTCGTGCCACGCGGCCGAAGGTGTCGACCATCGCCTCACCGTCCTGGCCCAGCGCACTGGACGAGACGCGGGTTCGCGGCATCGGGAGGTTGGTCACCCCACCACCATAGGTCAGAGGGTCGGGCGCGTACGGTCGACGGGTGGTGCGCACGATCTTCTCCCCCCGCTGGCTGCTGGCGATCGTGGTCGCGTCGGCCTTTGCGGTGACCTGCGTCTTCCTCGGTCGCTGGCAGTGGGGCAAGTACGAGGACAAGCTCCTGCGCGCCGACACCGTCGCCACCAACTACGGCGCCCCGCCCGTGCCCTTTGCCGCTGTGATGAGCCGGCTGCCGCTCACCGAGCGTGGTGAGTGGACCCGGGTGACCGTCCGCGGCACCTACGCCCCCTCCGACCAGCTCTTCGTGCGCAACCGGGTCCAGGGGGGGTCTCCCGGCCTCGACGTCCTGGTGCCGCTGACGCTCGCGACGGGCCAGCGCGTCCTGGTCGACCGGGGCTGGGTGCAGAACGCCGACACCGCAGCGCAGATGCCGTCGGTGCCCGCGTCGCCGGCCGGGACCGTCACCGTGCAGGGCTGGCTGAGAAGCCCAGAGCCCTCACTGGGCCGCGACCTGCCGCAGGGACAGCTGGCCAGCATCGCCGTCAGTGACGCACAGGGGCAGATCGGCGGGACCGTGCTGCCCGTCTACCTCGTGCTGGAGTCCGAGCGCACCGCCTCGGGGGCGACGCCGACGCGGCCGACCCCTCTCGAGCCTCCCGACACCGACCTCGGCCCCAACCAGGCCTACGCGTTCCAGTGGTGGCTGTTCGCCGCCTTCGGCTTCGTCTTCTACGGCTATCGCCTCCGGGTCGACCGCGACGACCGGCGCGCGCTCGCGTCTGCCGGCGACAGCGCGCCTCCTACACCCAGTCAGCCGGAGCCGGCCTCGTCCCCCACCCCCGAGCTCGTCACGGCAGGGCGCCCCCGCAAGCCACCCCGGCCGAAGAAGGTGCGGATCTGGGACGAGGAGGACAGCTGACCGCGGTCTCACCGCAGCGGTTCGTGACCGATCTCGGCGGCCCGCGCCGTGACCACGTCGCGGACCACGTCCTCGGGCAGGAGGTGCCCGGGCTCGAAGCGGATCGTCCCCGTTGACACGCCGTAGCCCGCCAGCCGCGCCCGCACCCCCTCGATGACGCCGGGGCTGAACGGGAAGATGCTGAGGTGGCCCTTGGCCGCCACCACCCCCAGCAGCGGTCGGCCCGTGAGCCGGAGGGCGGGGACGCCGTAGCTGCGGCCCTCGACGGCGGCAGGCGCCACGTCGAGGGCGATGTCGAGCACGTGCCGCAGGGCGGTGCGCTCGGCCGGGGGGAGGCTCGCCAGGTAGTCGGAGATCGCGCCCATGGGTCTCGAGGGTAGCGGCCCCTCGGGACGGCACCCGAGCTCGTGGCTCAGTGCGCGGTCCCCGCAGCCAGCTCCACGTCGCTGTCCGTCGACGACGTGCGCTGCTCGGCGACCAGCTCGTCGACCCGGCTGACCTCGGTGGCGAACTGGGTCTCGTAGAGGTCGGCGTAGAGGCCGCCCTGCTCGAGCAGCTCGCGGTGGGTTCCGCGCTCGACGACGCGACCTGCGTCGACAACGAGGATCTGGTCGGCGCCGCGCACGGTCGAGAGCCGGTGGGCGATGACGAGCGAGGTGCGCCCCTCAAGGGCCACGTCGAGAGCCCGTTGCACCGCCGCCTCCGACTCGGAGTCGAGATGGGCGGTGGCCTCGTCGAGCACCACGATCCGGGGTCCCTTCAGCAGGAGCCGGGCGATGGCCAGCCGCTGCTTCTCGCCACCCGACAACCGGTGTCCACGGTCACCGACGACGGTGTCGAGGCCAGAAGGCAGGGCTTCGACGAGCGGGCGGACCTGTGCGGCGGTGATGGCCTCCCACATCTGCGCCTCGGTCGCGTTGGGGCGCACGTAGGCCAGGTTGGCGCGGATCGTGTCGTGGAACAGGTGGGCCTCCTGGGTGACGACACCCACCGCGTCACGCAGCGAGCGCGACGAGACGTCGCGGGCGTCGACCCCGCCGAGGCGAACCGACCCCGAAGTCGGGTCGTAGAGGCGCGAGACCAGTGACGTGATCGTGGTCTTGCCGGCCCCGCTCGGGCCGACCAGGGCCACGAGCTGACCCGGCTGCGCGACGAACGACACGTCGTGCAGCACCGGGGACCCCTGACCGCGGTCGCCGCTGCTCGTCGACTCCAAGGACGCCAGCGACACCTCGTCGGCCGAGGGGTAGCGGAACGCGACGTGGGCCAGCTCGACCCCCAGCGGGCCGTCGGGAAGGGGCACCGGGTGCTCTGCCTCCTTCACCAGCGGCTGCAGGTCGAGCACCTCGAAGACCCGGGAGAACGACACCAGGGCGGTCATGATGTCGACCCGCACGTTGGACAGCGCGGTGAGCGGTGCGTAGAGCCGGGCCAGCAGGGCAGCCAGCGCGAGCAGGGTTCCGACCGTGAGGGATCCGTTGACCGCCATGACCCCGCCGAAGCCGTAGACCATGGCCGTGGCCAGCGACGCGACCAGCGACAGGGCCACGAGGAAGATGGTGCGGTTCATGGCGATCTTGATGCCGGCATCGCGCACGGAGGCGGCCCGCACGGCGTACTCCTCGTCCTCACGACGGGGGTCGCCGAAGAGCTTGACCAGCAGGGCTCCCGCGACGTTGAAGCGCTCGGTCATCCGGGTGCCCATCTCGGCGTTGAGCGTCATCTGCTGGTAGGACAGACCGGCCAGACGCTTCCCCATGACCTTGGCGGGCACGATGAAGAACGGCACGAGCAGCAGCGCGCCGAGGGTCAGCTGCCACGAGAGCGTCAGCATGGCCACGACGATCAGGGCCAGCGAGACCGCGTTGCTGACCACGCTCGACAGCACGGTCGTGAAGGCGGCCTGAGCCCCCACCACGTCGGTGTTGAGGCGGCTGACGAGGGAGCCGGTCTGGGCCCGGGTGAAGAACGCGATGGGCTGCCGCAGCACGTGCCCGAAGACCTCGGCCCGCAGGTCGTAGATGAGGCCCTCACCGATGCGCGCGGAGTACCACCGCTGCCACACGGTCAGCCCGGCGTCGACCACGGAGAGCGCGGCCACGACCAGCGAGAGCCGCACCACCACCGAGGAGTTCTGGGGCGTCACGCCGTTGTCGATGATGTCGCGCAGCAGCAGGGGCGTCGCCACGAGCACCACGGCGTCGACGACGACGATGACCAGGAAGCCGAGCAGCGCGCCGACGTACGGGCGGCCGTACCCCATCACCCGCCGGGAGGTGCCCGGCGCCAGTGACGCGTCCTTGACGGAGTCGTCGCTCGAGAGCGACCGCATCATCATCCAGCCGGAGTGGCTCACGTGGTCTCGCCCTCATCTGTCGTCTTGCCTGCTGTGGGCCGCTGTCGGGCCGTTGCCGCCCACCGTTTGCGGTGCCCCTTCGCACGCGCGGGGCACGCCCTGGCGGCAGGCGGTCAACGTCGCGCGCGCCGTGCGCTATTCCTGCGTCCCGCCCCGGGTGAGGGCCTCGACGTCCTGGGGAGCGGCCCTGGCCATCGTGGAGAGCAACCGGGCGTTGGCCTCGCGCTCCGCGGCCTGCTGCTCCTGCGGGGTCGCCCCCGCCGCCTGGCGCAGGAGCGGCTTCAGTGCCCGCAGGGCGAGGTCGGGCGCCGCGAGCAGGCCGTCGACGACCTGGCCGACCCCGGCATCGAGACCGTCGCCGGGCACCAGGAGGTTGACCAGACCGATGTCTCGCGCCTCCTGCGCCCCGACGAAGCGGCCGGTGGCGCAGATCTCGAGGGCCCGCGAGTAGCCGACGGCGTGGACCAGGGGGCTGGTTCCCCCGAGGTCGGGCACCATGCCGAGGCTGGTCTCGCGCATGGCGAACTGTGCGTCGTCGGCAGCGACCCTCAGGTCGGCAGCGAGGGCGAGCTGGAAGCCGGCGCCGATGGCGTGTCCCTGGACCGCAGCGACCACCACGGCCGGCAGGTGCGCCCACAGGGTGAAACCGCGCTGGTACTCCTCGATCATGGCCACGGCGTGCCGCTGGCCACGGGCCGCGATGGCCAGCATGTCGTCCTCGTCCGGGAGCCCACCGGGAGCGAGGAGCTGGCGGTGCAGCCCGGCGCAGAAGGACGCGCCCTCACCGCGCAGGACGACGACCCGCACCTCGTCGGGCGTGTGGGTCGCGACGTGCGCTAGCGCCCGCCAGAGGCTGGGCGTCATGGCGTTGCGCTGGGAGGGGTTGGCCAGCGTGACGGTCTGGACCTCGCCGTGCCGCTCGACGCGCAGCCAGGGGTGCGCGGAGGCGACGACGGGGGCATTGGAGGAGGCGGTGTCGGTCACGGACCTCAGGCTAGCCGCGTCGTGCGACACCGCCGAGCGCGGACCCGTGGGAGGCTCCGCAGATGATGCCTGGCACCCTCCCCGGCCTCCGGCGCGAACCGGCCCGCCCCGACCCGCGACCCCTCGCAGCCCAACCTGCGACAGCTGCACCTGCTCCAGGTCGAGCTCCTCGACGAGATGGTCGCCGCCGGCCACGTCGTCGGCGCCGGGTCTCTCGGGGAGAACGTCCTCACCCGGGGCGTCGACCTCCTCGGTCTGCCGACCGGAGCCCTCGTGCACCTCGGGGACGCGGCCGTCGTGCGCATCACCGGGCTGCGCAACCCGTGTCGCCAGATCGAGGCGCACTCCCCCGGCCTCCTCGCCCTCGCCGTCGGCCGTGACGAGGCGGTCAGGTGGTCCGGCGCGCCGGTGTGATGGGGGTGGTCCTGGCGGGCGGCCAGCTGCGGCCCGGTGACGCCGTCCGGGTGGAGCCACCCCTCGGTGAGCCCCTCCCCCTTCAGCCGGTCTGAGGCCCGCCCTGCCCCACCCCGCCGCTCACGCCGCCCTGCCCCACCCCGCCGCTCACGCCGCGCTGGCCCCACGTTCCGCGAGCAGGTCGTCCATCTGCGCGATCTCCGACGTCTGAGCCGACACGATGCTGCGGGCCAGGGTGAGCACCTCGGGTCGGGGGGTGCGCGGCTCGACGGCCTGTGCCATGACCACCCCGGCCCGGTGGTGCACGACCATCAGCTGCAGGAAGAGCACCTCGGCGTCGTGACCGGTGGCCGCGCGCAGGCGGGCGAGGTCGGCCGCGGACGCCATCCCCGGCATCCGACCGTCGGGCAGCAGCATCGACGAAATCCCTCCTGCGGTGGCATCGGTCGCCGTGCCCCCGTGGTCGCCCGGGTGCCCGTCGTCGCCTCCGGCCATCCAGGTCATGGCCGGCTCGGAGGCGGTCTGGGTCAGGCCCCACTGGGTCAGCCAGGCGAACATCTGCCCGGACTGCTGGCTCTGGCTCGTGGCGATGTCGTAGGCGACCGACCTCAGCACGGGGTCGCTGCTCTTCTCGCGCACGACCAGGGCCATCTCGACGGCCTGGTCGTGGTGGGTCTGCATGTCACGGGCGAAACCGGCCTCGGGGCTGGTGTCGGAGGGCGTCCCCGGTCGCAGGAGCTGCCCTCCGAGCACGAACGCCCCCACGACGGCGAGCAGCGCGACGGACACCGCCGCAGCTCGCCGGCGGGTGGTCACGGAGCGACGCCCGGGCCGCTCGGGGTCTGGCCGGTGCCGCTCGAGCCGTCGGTCCCTCCGGTGCAGGCTGCACCGGGCTCCGGGGTCTGCGGCCCCTGCCGGTAGGCCTTGACGAAGGCGGCGAGACGGGGGTCGTCCGTTCCGGTAAGGGCCAGCTGCTTGCCCCAGGCCGACGCGACGACCGGGGCCGGGAGCCCGGGGTAGGGCGACAGGACGATGTAGGTGTCGGGCAGGTCCGCCTTGAGCGTGGCGACGTCGGCGGCGGGCAGGTCGGGCCGGTAGGTCACCCACACGGCGCCGTGCTCCATCGCGTGGACGGCGTTCTCGTTGCGGACCGGCGACGCGTAGACGCCGCAGTTCAGCCAGACCGGGTCGTGCTCGCCGCCTACGGGAGGTGTCTGCGCGTAGGAGACCGCGGAGGCGGTGTGACCCCGCTCGACCGTGTAGGTCTTGACCCCGGCGAGGCTCGGCTGGTTCGCGCGCTCACGCAGCACCGCGAAGGTCACGACCCCGGCGACGACCACGACGACCGCGGCGACAGCCAGGTAGGTCAGGCGGCTACGCCGCCGCTCGCGGGCCTCGTGTGCTCGGCGCAGCGCAGCCGACTTCTCACGGGCCGTGCCGGCCTTGGCCTCGGTCGGCCTGTCGGGACGGGGCATCGTGCTCCTTGTCTCAGGGCTCACAGGGGATCAGCGGGGATCAACGGGGGTCAGCGGAGTTCAGCGGGGTTCACGGGCGCAGCGGACGACCCGGGGGCATCGACCCTTGGTCGGTCAACGTGGTGGAGGTCCTGATGGTGCCCGTCGGCCCGGGGGACGGCGGGCCGCAGACGGCGGAGCCCAGCCGCAGGGCCTGCTCGGCGCGCCGTACCACGAGGTGCGCCAGGGCGTCGGTGTCACCGAGCGTCCCCTCTGCGACGGGGACCCCGACCTCGCGGCACGTCGCGACCATGCGGTCGCGCAGGATGCCGTCGGCGACCACGTAGGTGACGACTACGACCTGGTTCACGGCCCGGTCGCTGCGCAGGCGGTCGACGACGACGTCGAGGGGCTCTCCGCCCGCGAGGGCTGCGACGGTCCAGGGACCCCAGCCGCGGTCCTCCCGCTGCGCGGCACCCTCACCGATGGCGGTGACGGCCTCACGGGCCGACGAGCCGCCTGAGTAGAGGACGACGGCCGTCTGCGGCCGGGGTGACCAGCCCGCGCGGCCGAGCAGCTCCTCGCACGCCTCGAAGAGCAGGGCGTCGGGTCCGAGGGCGTCCGCGACGACGTAGCTCCCCCGCCCGAGCGCACCCATGTCACGCGCCGCCACGGGCACGTCGTCACGGATGTGGGTCGCACGGGTGAGCAGCAGGGGCGTGAGCACCCCTCCCGACGCGACCGCGGCCACGTCGGTCGCCGACGGGGCGTGATGGTCGAGATAGGCCGTGTGGACCGGGCGCTCGCCGACGATCTCGCGCACCCGGCTCGTGACGGCCTCGACCACTGACGCATGACGGGGGTCGGGCGAGCCGTGGGCCAGCAGGACGATCGCCTCGCGACCGGTGGGCTCGGTCACGACACCCCACGCAGGTCGCCGAGCTGGTTCCGCACCTTCACCACGTCACCGATGACGATGATCGCCGGCGCCCTGACGTCCTCCTGCTCGGCGATGTCGGCCGCCTTCTCCAAGGTGGTGACCGTGGTGCGCTGCTGCGGCATCCACCCCGACTCGACGAACGCGACAGGGGTCTGCGGCGACCGACCCGACCTGATGAGCTGGTCGGCGGAGTGACGCAGGGTGGTGATCCCCATGAGCAGCACCAGGGTCGACGACACGGGGGCATCGCGCATTGCCTCCAGCGCGGCGGCCGCACCGTCATGGGCGGAGGCGACCACGAAGGACGCCGTGATGCCGCGATGGGTGAGCGGGATACCGGCCGCTGCCGGCACCGAGATGGCCGAGGTGACCCCGGGCACGACCTCCACGGGCACCCCGTGGGCGGCGCAGTGGATGGCCTCCTCGCCTCCCCGCCCGAGCACGAAGGGGTCGCCTCCCTTGAGGCGCACGACGTCCTTCCCGGCCAGGGCGTGCTCGACGAGGATCTCGTTGATCCGCTCCTGAGGGATCGGGTGGTGGCGTGGCGTCTTGCCGACGTCGACGACCTCGACCTCGGGCCCGAGCGTGTCGAGCAGCGCTCGTGGTCCGAGGCGGTCGACCACGACGACGTCGGCCGCGGCCAGCAGCGTCCGCCCCCGCACGGTGATCAGCCCGGGGGCGCCGGGGCCACCACCGACGAGGAAGACCCGACCGACGTGGTCGGCCGGACGGCTGCCGCCGGTGGGCCGGTGGCGTCGTACGGGCAGGGTGCCGCTGTCGAGACCTGCGGCGACGGCGTCTCGGAC
>JALYVC010000082.1 GCA_030853445.1 Actinomycetota bacterium
ACCGGACACCGGGCCACCGAGGTGCCGCCCGGCCGGGAGCACCCCGTCGAGCACGAGCTCGAGGTCGGCGAGCACGAGGCGGTCGACCACCATGGACGGCGCCGCACCGGACGTCACGGCGTCGTCCCGGAGGTCCGGCCGGGGCGCGGCAGCGAGAACCGCCTGCCCTTCGCGGGTCCGACGACATCGACATAGAGATCCTC
The DNA here is from genome assembly GCA_030853445.1 of Actinomycetota bacterium. GTDB lineage: Bacteria > Actinomycetota > Actinomycetes > Actinomycetales > Dermatophilaceae > Lapillicoccus. The sequence continues at coordinate 204 of JALYVC010000082.1, forward strand.
GAGCTGGAGGGCGGCGCGGTCCCACGAGTAGTGCTCGAGGACCCGGTCGCGGGCCGGGTCGTCCCAGCCGTCGCCGGTCACGGGCTCGAGGAGAGCGGCCTGGAGCGCGGCCTGGTCGCCGCGCGGGAAGACGCGGTGCAGCCCGATGGTCTTGTCACCGATGACCTCGCGGTGCGGCCCGATGTCACTCGCGAGCACGTGGCAGCCGTGGGCGACCGCCTCGAGCAGGGTCAGGGGCAGGCCCTCCACGTCGCTCGGCTGCACGACGAGGGACGCGTTCTGGAAGACGGCGTGCAGGTCGCTGCCCCCGACGAAGCCGGTGAACACGATCCTCGGGTCGTTGCCGGCCAGGTCGCGCAGGTGGGCGGTGAAGGAGTCGGTGAACGACGACGAGCCGACGATCGCGAGCTGGCGGTCGAGGTCGGTCGCCCGGAAGGCGCGGATGAGCAGGTCAGGGCGCTTCTCGGGCACGAGGCGGCCGACGAACATCGCGTAGCCTGCGGGGACGAGCCCCAGCCGCTGCACGACGTCGGTGCCGCAGACGCGGGCGGGGGCGGCCACCCCGTTGGTGATGTAGGCCGCCTCGGCACCGAACGTGGTCCGGTAGTGCTCCTGGAGCTCACGGGAGACCACGACCGTGCGGTCCGGCACGTGCCCGCTCATCCAGTGGGCGGTGTCGAGGACCGTTCGGGCGACCCTGCCCCACTTGTCTCTCGTGTTGTCGAGCCCGTGCACCGTGAGCACGACCTTGGCCGCGCTGAGGTAGCGCGGCAGCGGGGAGGCGAGCCCGGGGCCCAGCGCGTGGAAGTGCACGATGTCGACTCCGGCCGCGATGGCCTTCACCGCCGAGGCAGCGCTGTGCACGATGGCGTCGAGGTGCTTGGTGCCGATCGTGGGCGCCGAGACGACCTGCATGCCGCGGTAGCGGCTCCCGACCGGAAGGTCGCTGTAGGACGACCGGGAGTAGACGAGTACGTCGTGCCCCCGCGCCGCGAGGCGCGACCCGATCTCCTCGACGTGGTGCTCGACCCCGCCGATGGTGGCCGGCACACCTTTCTGGCCGACCATCGCGATCCGTAGCCCGCGGGCCGCCACCGTCGTGGACGAGGTTGCGGTGGTCGACGAGGTGGGCGACGTGGACGTCGGCGACTCGGCCGACGTGGGCGCGGTCACCGGGGCCGCCGGGCCCACCGCCCCGGAGGGGGCGGTGGGTTCCGGCGACGCGCCCAGCGTGACCGCTGGGTGCTGGGTCACCGCGCGCTGTCGGCGATCATGCCCGCGCCGACCGTCCGGTTGGTGGCCTCGTCGATGAGGATGAAGCCGCCGGTGATGCGGTTGCGGGTGTAGGAGTCGGCCATGAGCGGCACGGTGGAGCGCAGCTGGACCCGGCCGATCTCGTTCAGCGCGAGGGTCGCCGCGGACTCGTCACGGTGGAGCGAGTTGATGTCGAGCCGGTAGTCGAGGTTCTTGACGATGCAGCGGGCCGAGCGGGAGGTGTGCTTGATGAAGTACTTCTTCCCGACCTGCAGCTGCGCGGTCTCGTCCATCCAGCAGATCATCGCGTCGATGTCCTGGGTCGGCGTGGGCTGGTTGTGCGGACGGCAGATCATGTCACCGCGCGAGATGTCGATCTCGTCCTCGAGGCGCACGGTCACGGACATCGGCGGGTAGGCCTCGTCGACCTCTCCGTCCGCGGTCTCGACCGAGGCGATCCTCGAGGTGAATCCCGAGGGCAGCACCATGACGTCGTCCCCCTTCTTGAGCACGCCACCCGCGACCTGGCCCGCGTAGCCGCGGTAGTCGTGGTACTCGTCGCTCATGGGACGGATGACGTACTGCACCGGGAAGCGCACGTCGACGAGGTTGCGGTCGCTGGCCACGTGGATGTTCTCGAGGTGGTGCAGCAGGCTCGTGCCGGCATACCAGTCCATGTTCGCGGAGCGGTGCACGACGTTGTCGCCCGCCAGCGCCGACACCGGGATGATCGTGAGGTCGGGGATGCGCAGCTTGGCCGCGAACTGGGTGAACTCGGCGCTGATCTCGTCGAAGACCGACTGCGAGTAGTCGACGAGGTCCATCTTGTTGACCACGAGCACGAGGTGCGGCACCTGCAGCAGCGAGGCCAGGAAGGCGTGGCGACGGCTCTGCTCGACCAGGCCCTTGCGGGCGTCGACCAGCACGAGGGCGAGGTCGGCGGTCGAGGCCCCGGTCACCATGTTGCGGGTGTACTGGATGTGCCCCGGGGTGTCGGCGATGATGAACTTGCGCTTGGGCGTCGCGAAGTAGCGGTAGGCCACGTCGATGGTGATGCCCTGCTCGCGCTCGGAGCGCAGGCCGTCGGTCAGGAGCGCCAGGTTGACGTACTCCTCACCCCGGTCCTTGCTGACCCGCTCGATCGCGTCGATCTGGTCCTCGAAGACCGTCTTGGTGTCGTAGAGGAGGCGACCGATGAGGGTGCTCTTCCCGTCGTCGACCGAGCCGGCGGTGGCGAATCGCAGAATGTCCATCAGAAGTATCCCTCACGCTTACGGTCCTCCATGGAGGCCTCGCTGAACTTGTCGTCTCCCCGGGTGGCCCCGCGCTCGGTGATGCGCGTCGAGGCGACCTCGTCGATGACCTTGTCGACCGTGTCGGCGTCCGACAGGACGGCGGCCGTCAGGCTGGCGTCCCCGACCGTGCGGTAGCGCACCCGCTGGACGGTGACCTGCTCGTGCGGCTTGGGCTGGCAGACCTCGTGGACGCCGTACAGCATGCCGTCTCGCTCGAAGACCTCGCGGTCGTGGGCGTAGTAGATGCCGGGGAGGTCGATCTTCTCCTCCTTGACGTACTGCCAGATGTCGAGCTCGGTCCAGTTCGACAGCGGGAAGACCCGGATGCTGTCCCCCACGTGCACCCGGCCGTTGTAGAGGTTCCACAGCTCGGGACGCTGGTTCTTGGGGTCCCACTGGCCGAACTCGTCGCGGTAGGAGAAGATGCGCTCCTTGGCGCGGGCCTTGTCCTCGTCGCGTCGCGCCCCGCCGAAGATGGCGTTGAACTTGTGCTTGTCGAGGCCGTCGAGCAGCACGGGCGTCTGGATGCGGTTGCGGGTGCCGTCAGGCGGCTCGACGACGCTGCCGTTGTCGATCGCCTCCTGGACGCTGGCCACGATCAGCTGCAGACCCAGCTCGTCGGCGCGGCGGTCGCGGAAGGCGAGCACCTCGGCGAAGTTGTGCCCGGTGTCGACGTGCATCACCGGGAAGGGGATGCGCGCTGGGTGGAAGGCCTTCTGCGCGAGGCGGAGCATGACGATGGAGTCCTTGCCGCCGGAGAAGAGCAGCACGGGCCGCTCGAGCTCGGCGACCACTTCACGCATGATGTGGATCGACTCAGACTCCAGCACCCGCAGTTGCGAGAGCTGGTAGTTGGGCGACTCGGTCACTGGGAGAACCCTTCGTCGAGAACGGTGGTGATCTGGGTGAGGAGATCGGTGGCGAGCTCCGGACGGCAGATCACGAGGTCCGGGAGGAGCGGATCCTCGCGGTTGTAGACCAGGGGTGAACCGTCGAGGCGGCTCGTGAACAGGCCAGCCGACCGGGCCACCACCACAGGTGCGGCGGAGTCCCATTCGTACTGACCCCCCGCGTGGACGTAGGCGTCCACGGTCCCGTCGAGGATAGCGGTCGCCTTGACGCCGGCGGACCCCATCGGGACGAGGTCGGCACCCAGGCGCTCGGCCAGGGCGACCACGAAGGCGGGGGGACGGGTCCGGCTGACCGCCAGCCGGATCGGGCCGTCGGCGCGGGGCGGCAGGGTAGGCGGGGTGTCGGTGGCGAGGGTCGAACCCATGGCCGGTCGGGCGACTGCGCCGGCGACGAGGTCTCCGTCCTCCCACAGGGCCACGTGGACCGCCCAGTCCTCACGGGGCACCTCGCTGAACTCGCGGGTGCCGTCGAGGGGGTCGATGATCCAGACCCGCGTGGCGGACTGCCGGTCGCCGACGTCGCGCGCCTCCTCGCTCAGGACCGCGTCGAGTGGTCGCGCCTGCTGCAGGCGGGCCGCGAGGTGCGCCTGAGCGCTGCGGTCGCCCTCGTCCTTCAGGTCGCTGCCCGTCAGGTCGGTTCGCTCGGCCCGGAGCGCGAGCAGCACCTCACCGGCGGAGTCGGCCAGCGACCGCGCAACCGCGTGGTCGTCGAGCGCGGAGAGGGCATGGGTGGTCTCGGTCACGGTGGTGTCCATGTCTCAGTAGGCCCCTGTGTGTCGGATGACGGCCTTGACGGTTCGCACGAGGATCTGGATGTCGAGCACGAGCGACCAGTTGTCGACGTACCAGAGGTCGAGCCGAAGGGACTGCTCCCAGCTGAGGTCGCTGCGACCGGAGATCTGCCAGAGACCGGTCATCCCGGGCCGCACGCGCAGGCGCTGCACGGCGTCGGGCTCGTAGGCGTCGACCTCACGAGGAAGCGGTGGGCGCGGCCCGACGAGCGACATCTGCCCGCAGAGCACGTTGAAGAGCTGGGGCAGCTCGTCGAGGGAGTACTTGCGCAGCACGCGGCCGACGCTGGTGATGCGAGGGTCCTGCCTGTCCTTGAAGAGCACGGCGTTGAGGTCGTGACCCGTGCTCATCGAGGCGGCCATCGCGTCGGCGTTGACCACCATGGTGCGGAACTTCACCATCCGGAAGCGCTCACCCCTGGTGCCGACGCGCTCCTGCAGGTAGAAGATCGGCCCCTCGCTGGTGGCCCTGACCAGCCCGGCGACCACGGCGAGCACGGGGAGGGCCGCGAGCAGGATGCCGGCCGTCATGATGGCGTCCGCGATCCGCTTGGCGACGACGCGCGCTCCCGAGTCGAGGGGTCGCTCCACGTGGAGCAGCGAGACACCGGTGGCCGGGCGCAGCGACAGGCGGGGGCCGGCGACCTCGACGATCCCCGGGGCCACCACGAGGTCGACCTGGCGCTCGGCGAGGGCCCAGCCGAGTCGACGCAGGGGCGCGCCGACGAGGTCGGGGTGACTGGAGACAGCCACGACCTCGGCGCTGTAGGCGTCGACCGCAGCGAGCGCCGACTCGGGGGGCCCGAAGACCGGGACCCCCTCGATCGACGCCGTCTCGCGGTGGGCAGGGTCGTCGAGCCCGGAGACGCAGGCGGCGACGATGCGCATACCCGACTCGGGTGACGACGCGATCTCCTTGATCAGCGCCTCGACGGAGTCCGCACGGCCCACCACCACGGTGTCGTGCAGGCAGCTGCCGCGACTGCGGCGCTCCTGCAGGTCGCGGCGCATCGCCCAGCGCACGACGAGGCCGGCGACCATGCTGGCGGGCACGAGCGGGACGAGCACCTCCCGGGGGACGCGCACCTCCGAGACGAAGAAGAAGAGACCGAAGGTGGCGGCGACCAGCATCGCCGCGCGGCCGACCGCGCGGTACTCCGCCGAGCCGGTGCCCAGATGGGCGCTGCTGTAGCTCTGGACCGACCCGAGCGCCAGGACCCAGATCAGGGGGGCGGTGACGAGGATGATGAACCGGGTGAGTCCGAGGCCGGTCTGGGCCAGGTAGATGACCGCCGCACAGACCATCGAGGTGACGAGGTCCCACATGATCAGGCGCATCCGGTAACCCCGGACCCAGCCGCGCGGTCGACGCCGGACGCCCCAGGTGCCGGGAGGTGCGAGATCGCCCGCCCTGGACGCCACCGAGCCGTCCACCTGACGCGCGGCCTCGAACGTCCCCACGTACTCCGTCACCTGCTGCCCCTTTTCTTACCCACGACCCTGGCTCCCCACGACCGGTTCCCCGGTGTGGTGGTGTCCCCCGCTACCGACACGTGCTGACGTGTCGCCCACCCTCACCCAGAACCTGCGCCGGTCGGGCACGAGCCTCGACCTGCGCCATCCTTGCTGCTCCGCTCTCTCGGTACCTCGGTTTCTGGAATGTATAGTCCGAACGAGTCATTGATGGACGTCCCATGGTTTCAATAACAACCATTTTGTCATAGTTTTACGCATCGCCAACCACACAAAAGCCCCACCGGCAGGACGGGCGAGCGGGGCAGGTGCCTCACTCACTCGAGTCGTCGACAGCGACGGGCCCGCGCGGCTCGGACCCACGACGGGGCGAGCACGACATCACAGGCGGACGGCACGACCCTAGTGGATTGTGGGCGGTTGTGGGCTGCGTCACCGCAGATGCGGCGGCCACGCCGGTGGAGGACGGGCGAAATCGCCGATCGGGCGGGTGACGGACCGGGTCAGGCGCGGGGGCCGTGGAAGCGCTGCTGGCTCTCGAGAAGACCCACGGCCACCAGCGACTCCACCGCGTCGGCCGCGGCGTCGAGGGTGAAGGGCAGCTCGGCGCGCTCCACTCCCGAGAAGTCACGCAGCACGTAGTCGGCCGGATCCATGCGCCCCGGGGGACGGCCGATACCCACCCGCACCCGCAGGTAGTCGCGGGTGCCGAGCGACTGCGAGATCGAGCGCAGCCCGTTGTGGCCCCCCTCGCCCCCGCCGAGCTTGAGCCGCACCTCCCCCGCCGGGATGTCGAGCTCGTCGTGCACGACGACCAGGTGGTCGAGGTCGACCGAGAAGAAGGTCGCGAGCGACTTGACCGGCCCGCCCGACTCGTTCATATACGTCGAGGGCACGCCGATGACGACCCGTGGCCCGGGAGCACCGCCGGCGATCGTGCCGAGCCTGGTCTCGCAGACCGAGGCCCGGGCCCGGTGGGCCTTGAACGACGGCGCCGCAGCGCCCCGCTTCGCGCCCCGCCCGGTCACCGGCCCGCTCGCATGCCGACCCGCCAGCTCGTGCACGGCCATGGCCCCCACGTTGTGACGGTTGCCGGCATATGACGACCCGGGGTTGCCGAGTCCGACGACGAGCCAGGTGCCGGTGTCCACGACCGATGAGTATGCCGTGTGGCCGGCCGCGCACGCCGACGGGCCCTGCCGCAGTGCTGGAGGGAGCTCAGCCCTCGGACGAGGAGTCGTCCTTGGCCGCGTCGCCGTCCCCACCGGCAGCGGCGTCCTCGTCGCTGGTCTCGCGCTCGATGCCGGCCTCGGCCTCGGCATCGGCGAGCTCGGCGTCCATGGCCTCGGCGGTGACCTGCGCGGAGATGTTGACGACGAGCGCCTCGGGGTCGCTGACCAGGGTGGAACCCTCGGGCAGCTCGACCTGGCTGGCAAGGATCTGGGTGCCGGCCGGAAGACCCTCGACCGAGATGATGACGCGCTCGGGGATGTTGGTGGCCAGGACCTCGAGCTCGAGGGTCTGCGAGTCGACGGTGACGACGGTCTCGACGCCAGCCTCACCCTCGGTGTGGACCGCCACGTCGACGGTGACCTTCTCACCGCGGTTGACGACGACGAGGTCGACGTGGTCGATGACCGGCTTGATCGGGTCGCGCTGGACGTCCTTGGCCAGGGCGAGCTGGATCTCACCCTCGATCTCGATCTCGAGGAGGGCGTTGGCGTTCTTGAGCGCCATCAGGGTCTCGTGGCCGGGCAGCGTGATGTGCACGGGCGCGGTGCCGTGGCCATAGATCACGGCCGGGATCTTGTGGTCACGGCGGATCTTGCGGGCAGCGCCCTTGCCGAACGCGGTCCGCGTCTCGGCGACGAGCTTGGTCTCGGACATCAGGTTCCTCCAGGAAGATCGGGTGGTCACCTTCGGGGGTGACCGGCGGCAGGCCTCGACGCGGGACGCGGCACGGGTCCGAGACCGAGCCGGTGACCGGGCGTCGCGCGGAGGCGCGCACACCTTGTCGATCACGGACTCGCAGTCGGATGGACCGAGCGGCGTCCCTCGCCGAGGCAACCCCACGATCCTAGAGGACGCGGGCGCCGTACCGAAATCAGGTCGGTCGAGGCAGGGACCAACGCTCGCCGGTGCTGGGCGGCGCGCCGACGCTCCCCGTCTGCGCCGGTGCGCCGCCCAGGACCCCGATCAGATCACGCTGGGCGCCGGGACGAAAGGGAGATACCCAAGTGCTGCATGGCGTGGGAGGCCGCGCAACATCATTCGGGTGAACCGGTCCTCAGGAACGTCGCAGCTCTCCGGCCCGCACGGCGACGACCCCCCCGACCACCAGCAGACCACCGACGAGCTGGACGGGCCGCGGCAGCTCGCCCAGGAGCACCCACGCGAACAGCACGGCGAAGAGCACCTCCGCCAGGCCGACGAAGGAGGCCACGGTCGACCCGAGACGTCGGGCAGCGAAGGTGCCGAGCAGGTAGGCCGTGGCTGCGGCGATGACCGACAGCTCGGCGATGGCGAGCCACCACGGCCAGGTCGCACCCCGCAGCACGACGTCGTGGGTCGCGAAGGTCATGGGCAGCACCCGCAGCAGACCCAGCACACCCAGCCCGACGGCCCCGACGACCATCCCGAGCGCGGCCAGGCCGACCGGGGGCAGGTCGTCGGCCTCACTGGCCGAGCCCACGAAGAAGACGGCGAGACCGACGGCGGCGAGCAGGCCCCAGAACACGCCGACGGGGTCTGGCCGGAGGTGGCCGACGACGTCGAGCACGAGGGCCAGGCCCACGACGCAGACCCCGATGCCGACCCAGGTGGTGCGGCCCGGGCTGCGTCGGGTGCGCACCCAGACCCACAGCACCACCAGGACGGTGCCGCTGTACTCCAGCAGGAGGGCGACCCCGACCGGCAGGTGCTGCACCGCATTGAAGTAGGCGACCTGGCACCCGGCCACGGCCACGAGACCGTAGGACAGGACGAGCCCCAGGTGCCGGCGCACCGCCGCCCAGCGCCCGCGCAGCGAGACCAGCGCCAGGGGCAGCAGGACGACGGCGGCGATGCCCACCCGCAGCAGGACGATGGCTCCCGAGCTCCAGCCCGTCTCGAGCAGCGACTTGGCGAACGGACCCGAGGTGCCGAACGCGGCAGCGGTGACCACCGCGGCCACGAGGCCGACGTCGAGACGACGACCTGACGCGGGGGGCGCCGGGAGGGCGATGACCGAGGGGGCGGCTGGCCGGGCGGGGGCGGTCACGTGAGGTCTCCAGAGATGAGGCGGTGTGGAGGCCAGCGACAGGAGTGAAAAGGCCTATGCTCATGACGTTAGAGGACGCTGCCGTCAGGAGTCAAGTTGCTTTTCGCCCATGACACTGAGGTCTCGCTGCAGCAGGCGGCCGAGCTGGTCAACACCATGCCCCGCAGCGGGCCGGGCGACGACGACGGCGACACCCTGGTGACGGTCGACGACCTCGACACCTTCGTGAGCGAGCGCCGGTGGACCGGCAGCCGCACCCGCGACGCGGCCGAGCTGCGCGCCGTACGACGCCTGCGACCCCGACTGCGCGAGCTGTGGTTCCTCGGCGAGCAGGATGCGGTCGCGCAGGTCAACGCCCTCCTGGCCCAGGCCGGCGCCCTCCCCCAGCTGGTGCGGCACGACGAGTGGTCGTGGCACCTGCACGCAACCCCGCCCGAGGCGCCGCTGGCCACCCGGATGGCCGTGGAGCTCGCGATGGCCCTGGTCGACGTCATCCGGGCGGGCGGGCTCGACCGGCTCAAGGTGTGCGACGCCGACGACTGCGACGACGTGCTCGTCGACCTGTCGAAGAACCGCAGCCGCCGCTACTGCGACGGCGGCTGCGCAAACCGCGCGCACGTGGCCGCCTACCGTCAGCGGCAGGCGGCCACGCAGAGCTGAACGGGAGCCGGGGGCGAGCGAGGGACCCGGGCGTCAGGCCTTGCCGTCGAAGAGGCTGGTGACCGACCCGTCCTCGAACACCTCACGGATGGCCCGGCTGATCAGCGGCGCGATCGACAGCGTGGTCAGCTTGTCGAAGTCGCGGTCGGGCGGCACGGGCAGCGTGTCGGTGACGATGACCTCGAGAGCCGAGCAGTTCTTGAGCCGGTCGACCGCCGGCCCCGACAGGATCGCGTGCGTCGCGGCGATGACCACGCCGGCTGCCCCCTCGGCCATGAGCGCGTCGGCGGCCTTGGTGATGGTCCCGGCGGTGTCGATCATGTCGTCGACGAGCACGCACACGCGGCCGCTCACGGCACCAACTACGCGGTTGGCGATCGTCTCGTTGGGTCGGGTGACGTCACGGGTCTTGTGGATGAAGGCCAGCGGAGCACCCCCGAGCCGGCGGGACCAGTCCTCGGCGACCTTGATCCGTCCGGCGTCGGGCGACACGACCGCGAGCGGCTGGTCACCGTACTGCTGCGCGACGTACTCGCTGAGGATGGGCAGGGCCATGAGGTGGTCGACGGGGCCGTCGAAGAAGCCCTGGATCTGAGCGGTGTGCAGGTCGACCGCCATCAGCCGGTCGGCCCCGGCGGTCTTGAACAGGTCGGCCACGAGGCGGGCCGAGATCGGCTCGCGCCCGCGATGCTTCTTGTCCTGCCGGGCGTAGCCGTAGAAGGGAAGCACGACGGTGATCCGCTTGGCCGAGGCGCGCTTCAGCGCGTCGACCATGATCAGGTGCTCCATGATCCACTCGTTGATCGGCGTGGTGTGGCTCTGGATGACGAAGGCGTCGGAGCCACGCACCGACTCCTCGAACCGCACGTAGATCTCGCCGTTGGCGAAGTCGTAGGCCGAGGTGGGCACGAGGTCGGTGCCCAGCTCTCGTGCGACCGAGAGGGCCAGCTCGGGGTGGGCCCGACCACTGAAGACCATGAGGTTCTTCTGCGTCGTCTTCGTGATGCCGGTCATGCCTGCTCGCCTCCCGACGACTCGTGCGTATGCTCCGCCTGCTCTGCCAGCGCCTCGCGGGCCGCTGAGGCGGTAGCGGTGCCGGGCCGCATCCGCACGACCCAGCCGTCGATGGTGTGCTGCCGGCCGCGCGCCACGGCGAGCTCGCCGGGCCCGACGTCACCGGTCACGGCCGAGCCCGCGGCGACGTAGGCCCCGTCCGCGATGTGCACCGGCGCCACAAGCACACTGTTGCTGCCCACGAAGGCGTGCGCCCCGACCGTGGTGGGGCTCTTGGTCACCCCGTCGTAGTTGGCGAAGATGGTGCCCGCGCCGATGTTGGCGCCCTCGCCGACGGTGACGTCACCGGCGTAGGTCAGGTGGGGGACCTTGGCGCCCGCGCCGATGCGAGCGTTCTTCGTCTCGACGAAGCCACCGATCTTGCCGCCTTCGCCCAGCTCGGTGCCGGGACGCAGGTAGGAGAAGGGGCCGACGGTGGCGCGCGGGCCGATGACCGCGAGCAGCGCCTGGGTGCGCTCCACCAGGGCACCGTCGCCCACCTCGGTGTCGGTCAGGGTCGTGTCGGGCCCGACGGTGCACTCGGCCCCGACCGTCGTCGCGCCGAGCAGCTGGGTGTTCGGGCGGATGACGGTGTCCTCCCCCACGGTGACGTCGACGTCGATCCAGGTCGAGGCCGGGTCGACGACGACAGCCCCCTCGCGCATCGCCCGGTCCACCGTGCGGCGGTTGAGCTCGGCGCCGAGCCGGGCCAGCTGCACCTTGTCGTTGACCCCCTCGGTCTGCCACGTGTCGTCGAGCGCGTGGGCCTGCACGAGCAGGCCGCGACGCCGGGCGATCGCCACGACGTCGGTGAGGTACCTCTCGCCCTGGGCGTTGTCGGCGGTGACCTCGGCGAGCGCGTCCCTCAGCACGGTGGCGTCGAAGGCGTAGATGCCGGAGTTGACCTCGGTGATCGCGCGCTGCTGGGCGGTGGCGTCCTTGTGCTCGACGATGCCGCTCACGCCCCCGTCGGCATCGCGCACGATGCGGCCGTAGCCGGTCGGGTCGACCAGGACCGACGTCAGCACGGTGACCGCGCTGCCGGCCGTCGTGTGGGCCGCCTGCAGGGCGATGAGGGTCTCGGGACGGAGGAGCGGCACGTCACCGTAGGTCACCAGGACGGTGCCCGTGAGGTCGGCCGGCAGCACGTCGAGGCCGCACTGGGCGGCCCGACCGGTGCCCTTGACGGCGTCCTGGTCGGCAACCACCGCCGCGGGGTCGAGCCCGCCCACGTGCGCGGCCACCTCGTCGCGCTGGTGGCGCACGACGACGACGAGGTGCTCCGGGTCGGTGGCGCGGGCGGCCCGCAGGGCGTGCCCGACCAGGCTGAGCCCGCCGATGCGGTGCAGGACCTTGGCCGTGCGCGACCGCATCCGGGTGCCCTCGCCTGCGGCGAGGACGATGACGGCTGCGGGGCGGGTACTCACGAAGGGCGAGCCTATCGCCGTCGCCCGACCCGCCGACCTCGCCGTCCACCCTGCCCCCGGGGCACCGCACGACGAGGGGGCTGTCGGCTAGCCTGAGTCCCCGACGGTCGGGGTGCTCTCGACCTCGTTCCCCGGTTGGTCTGCTGGCAGGGCCCGCCTGACTTTGAATCAGGACTAGCGACGATGGTTCGATTCCATCCCGGGGAGCCATCACCGCAGGTGAGAGGCATGCGCCCCTCGGTGGCGTCACGGCCGCGGTAGCCCCTTGCTAACGCTGTTGCTAACAGTTGACGTCTCATCGCCGCTCTGGTCGACCATCGAGGCGAAGACCTGGGCGACCTCGCTGGCCTGTTGCGGAAGCACATGGGCATAGACCCGGAGGGTGATCGCGGGGTCCGCGTGCCCGAGCCGAGCGGCGACCACATGCACCGGCACGCCGGCCCTGAGGAGCAGCGTGGCGTGGACGTGGCGCAGGTCGTGCAGACGCATGGGCGGCAACGGCGCGTCGGGGTGTCGCCTGTTGTGGGCGTTGACCGCGTCCCGCATCGTTGACCCAGGGGCGTCAGCATGCAGCGGGGAGCCGATCTCCATTCGGAAAACGTGATCGCTCCCCCGCCACGAGCCGCCGGCCCGCTCGCGCTCCTTCCCCTGCAGCTCGGCGTGGGCCCGGAGGATGGCGACCGTCCCGTCGTCGATGGACACCGTCCGAGTTCGGCCGCTCTTCGTCGTCCCCTCCACACGGCGCCCGGCGACGACCGCAACCGAGCCACGAATGAACACGCTCGGTTCCGACCCGTCGAGCCGGACGTCTTCCCACCGCAGGTGGAGCAGCTCTCCCCGCCGAGCACCCGTGAACGCAGCCAGCCGAAAGAACGGCAGCAGCCGATGAGCCGCGACGAGGTCGAGGAACGTCACGAGTTGCGTCGCGTCCCAGACCTCACGAACCCCCGGAGCCACCGTCGCTCGAGGACGTTTCGCCCGGTCAGCCGGGTTGCTGGGCAACAGCTGGTCCGTCCTCACGGCATCGTTGAAGGCCTTCCGGAGAACGGCGTGGACGTAGCCCACCGTCCGAGCGGACAACGGACGGCCGGACTGACCCCCCTCGGCGAGCAGCGTCTGGTAGAGCCCCGTCAACGTGCTGGGTCTGACAGCCTGCAGCTTGACCCGTCCGATCCGAGGGACGACGTACCGCGCAATCAGCGACCGGTAATCCTCGAGCGTTTTGGGCTTCACCTCGAGGGAGTGGCCCGACAGCCACTGGGAGAGGTAGGCCTCCACCGTGATCGCACTCCGGTCGACGAACTCGCCCCGTCGAGCCGCCACGCGGGCCGCGTCACGAGCCGCCTTGGCGGCGTCCTCGCTCGGGAATCCACCGACCCATCGCGGCCGGCTCGCACCGGAGGCGTCTGTCACACGGATGACGTACGACCACGACTTGCCCCGGCGGATCACCCCGTCTTTCAGTGCGGCCACGACGCAGCCCCATTGGACAGGTGGTCGACGAACGCGAGGAGATCCGCACCGCGAACCCGGCGGACCCCGTCGATCTTCACCGAAGGCAGCACCCCAGCCCGCACCAGCTCATAGACCTTCGAGCGGCTCAGACTGAGGTAGAGCGCGACCTCCGGGATCCGGTACAGCAGCTTGTCATTCATCTTGCCCCTCCTTGGTTCAGGCCACGTCGGCGGCGGGTGTGGTTGCCGAACTGGTGACCACAGGTGGCGAGCCGCGTTGCGCGGCGACAGTTTTGGCGTGCTCGTACTCACGGCGCCAGGTACTGGCCTGACGCAGCGACGCGGCGATGACGGCGACGTAGTCGACGTCGCCCGGCTCGACGTCGCCCCACACGTAGCGAGGGCTCCCGTCGGGGAGGGTCTTGTCTGCGGCCATCTGGTCGGCGTCGCCGGGGTCGATCCCGGCCGCCGCGAGCACGGCGGTGACGACGGCGCGGCGGTCGGCGCGGTGCTCGGTCA
>JALYVC010000357.1 GCA_030853445.1 Actinomycetota bacterium
GGGCCGAGCTGTCCGTCGTCCGGCTGCGCGCCGACGCTGCGTCGGGTGCCAACCTCATGCAGGCGACCCTCGAGTGCGCTCGCGCCGGCCTGACGACGGGGGAGTGGGCCCAGGTCCTGCGCGACCAGTTCGGCGAGTACCGCGCGCCCACCGGCGTCTCGGGCTCCGTCGGGGTCTCCAGCGGCGATGGCCTGGCCGCCGTGCGCGAGGCCGTGCGCCGCACCGGGGACGAGCTCGGTGAGCGGCTGCGGGTGCTCGTGGGCAAGCCGGGCCTCGACGGGCACTCCAACGGCGCCGAGCAGGTCGCCGTCCGTGCCCGCGACGCGGGCTTCGAGGTGATCTACCAGGGGATTCGGCTGACGCCCGAGCAGATCGTGGCGGCCGCGGTCGCCGAGGACGTGCACCTCGTGGGTCTCTCGATCCTGTCCGGGTCACACATGGCCCTCGTGCCCGACGTGCTCGCCGGGCTGAGGGAAGCTGGTCTCGACGACGTGCCGGTCATCGTCGGCGGCATCATCCCGGAGTCCGACGCAGCTGCCCTGAAGGCGGCAGGGGTCGCCGCGGTCTTCACCCCGAAGGACTTCGGGCTCAACGAGATCATGGCGCAGTTCGTGCGCCTGATCCGCGAGGCCCGGGGACTGTCGAGCGAGCCAACGCCGAAGGCCGAACCCGCAGCGGTCTAGGGGATGGCCGCAGGTCAGCCGACCCCGGTGGCCGAGTCGCGCCGGATGTCACCGGCGGCGGCCAGCGAGCCGTCGGCCAGGCGATGGGCGGCGCCGACGCCCCCGAAGTACATCGAGCGGTGCGAGTGGGTGTCGACGTGCAGGCCGGACCGCGCGACGGCGCCGGTCAGCTCGGGGTCGTCCTCGACCTGAAGATGTGCGGTCAGCGTCTCGGGCTGACCGGTGAAGGACACGTGCAGCCGGGGTGCCTCGATCGCCTCGACCAGGGGGGTGCCCGCGAAGCAGTGCCGCCCCAGCACCTGCATCAGCGCCGTCGTGATGCGGTCGGCCCCGGGTGACCCGATGGCGAGCACCTCGCCGTCGGCCCCCCGGCCGGTGGTGGGCGCCATGTTGGATGCTAACCGGGTGCCCGGCGCGAGAGCGTGCAGGCCCAGGCGGTTGAGCTCGGGCTCGCCGAGGCAGTTGTTGGTCATCAGTCCCGTGCCCGTCACCGTCAGCCCCGAGCCGTAGCCCGCCGACCCGGTGACGGCACACGCGTTCCCGTCGCCGTCGACCACGGAGACGTGGGCGGTCGAGCCGCTGGTCGGGAGGCTCTCCAGCCCGTGTCGCTCCACACGGGCGAGCAGGTCGTGGCCGTCGGCCTCGAGGTCGCTCGAGTAGTCGTGCACCCGCAGCCGGTGCCCGAGCACTGAGCGCTGGATGCGGATCACCTCGTCGAGCGACCACCCGGTGCGGGAGAGCTCGCGCAGCATGACGGCGAGCACCGGCCCGCCGATGGAGGGCGGGGCGTTGGTAGCCAGCGACCAGGGGCCGACGTCGAGGCGAAGGGCGGCTCGGACCCGCGGCTCGTAGGCCTGCAGGTCGGCGCGCGTGAGCAGCCCACCGCGTGAGTCGAGGTCGGACCCGACGGTGGCGGCGAGGTCACCGCGGTAGAGGTCGTGCCACCCGGCCTGGGCGAGGTGCTCGAGGGTGCCGGCAAGGGCCCGGTCGTCGACGACTGCACCGGGGAGCAGGTTCGCGCCGTCGCGGTGCAGCAGGGCCGAGGTGCCCGGGTCCCACGCGAAGACGCTGTCACCGGTGAGCGCGAGATAGCTCGCCGCGGCCGCCCCGAGGACGTAGCCGCTGCGCAGGACCTCCACTGCCGGAGCGAGCACCTCCCGCCAGGGCATCCGCCCATGCCGCTCGTGGGCGAGCCCGAGCCCGGCGAAGGCGCCGGGGGTCGCGACCGAACCAGGCCCGGCGTAGAGGGTGAGGCCACCGCCGTAGGTCGTGGTGATCTCGAGGAGGCCGCGCCCGAAGCGGTCGCGGGGCAACCCCCGACCGGGCATCTCCACGTTGCCGTCGACGACCTCGGGGTCGGCTCCCGCTGGCCAGACGGTCACGAACGCGCCTCCGAGGGGGCTAACGATCCCCGGCTCGGTCGACATCGCGACCATCATCGCCGCGACTGCCCCGTCGACGGCGCTCCCCCCGGCGCCCACCACGTCGAGCCCGGCCTGGACGGCGAGGGCGTTGGGGGCGGCGACAGCGGCGGGCACGGGGTGATTCTCCAGCATCCGCAAGGGCAGCCACGCATCGACTCGGCCGGACAGCATCGCGAGCAGCTCGCGCCCCCAGACGCTGCCAGGGTGACCAGGAGAAGTGAGACCTCGTCCAGGACGGCCTGCGGCCCGTCGCCCACGACGCCCGGCTCTACCCCGACCTCGTGCAGCAGCCCCGGCAGCCAGCGGACCCGCTCACGAGGGTCGGCCGGCCCACCTGGTTCGTCGTCGACAGGCGGGGGGGTCGGGGACCGGCCGCCTACTCGGCCGCCCGCAGCGAGGTGTCGACGGCCGCCATGAACCCCTCGAACCGGTCGTGGTGCACGCTGTGCCCCGCACCCTCGACGGTCACCACCTCGTGCCCC
>JALYVC010000048.1 GCA_030853445.1 Actinomycetota bacterium
CGCCCGGGTCGTCCGGTGGCGAGGCGGCCACCGGGCCCGTCCCGGTGGCCGGCACGATCCGGCCCGGAATCGAGGACCTCGTCCAGGCCGGGGTGGCGGCGCTGCGCACGGTCGCCTCGGCGAGCGGAGTCGCCCCCGAGGAGGTCGAGCGGCGGGTAGCGGCCACCCTGGCCTTCCTTCGCCGCCGCCTGAGCGGCGACTTCGTCGTCGACGACTTCGGCTTCGACGCCGACTTCACCGACAACGTCTGCCTGCCGATGCTGCGCCCGCTCTACCGCTCGTGGTTCCGGGTCGAGGTGCGCGGCGTAGAGAACCTGCCTGCGCGAGGTGGCGGGCTCGTCGTGGCCAACCACTCAGGCACCATCCCCGTGGACTCCCTGATGACCCAGGTCGCCGTACACGACGAGCACCCTGAGCACCGGCACCTGCGCATGCTCGGCGCCGACCTCGTCTTTTCCACCCCGGTGATGGGTCAGCTGGCCCGCAAGACCGGCTCCACCCTGGCCACCAACCCGGACGCGGAGCGGCTGCTGCGCGCCGGCGAGCTGGTCGGGGTCTGGCCCGAGGGCTTCAAGGGCGTCGGTAAGCCCTTCTCCGAGCGCTACAAGCTGCAGCGGTTCGGGCGGGGCGGCTTCGTCTCCGCCGCCATCAGTGCCGGGGTGCCCATCATCCCCTGCTCGATCGTGGGGGCCGAGGAGATCTACCCGCTGCTCGGCAACATGAAGGCGCTGGCCCGGCTGGTCGGAGCGCCGTACGCGCCGGTCACCCCGACCTGGCCGCTGCTCGGGCCGCTCGGGCTGATCCCCTTGCCCAGCAAGTGGATCATCGAGTTCGGGGTGCCGGTACAGACGGCGCACCTCGGGCCGGGCGCGGCCGACGACCCGATGCTCGTCTTCGACCTGACCGACCAGATCCGCGAGACCATCCAGCAGACCCTCTACTCGCTGCTCATGCAGCGGCGGTCGGTGTTCTTCTGAGTGGGCGCCGCACCCGACCCCCGTCCTGGCGACGCTCCCGTGCGGGTGACCCTCGTCGGTCGCCCGGGCTGCCACCTGTGTGACAACGCGCGGGCAGTGGTAGTCGCGGTCACCACTGACCTCGGCGTCGGCTGGGAGGAGCTCAGCATCGACGACGACCCCGCGTTGCGCGCGCGCTACGCGGACCAGATCCCGGTGACCCTGGTCGACGGGGTGCAGCACGACTTCTGGAGGGTGTCGGAGCAGCGGCTGCGTGCCACCTTGGCCCGCCCGGCCCGCTGACGCGCCGCACGCGCTTCAGGGCGTGGTCCCTGCAGGTGGTGAAGCGCATCACACCCGGATGCCCTGCGGTCGCCCGGCGGGACGGCAGGCCGGCCGTGGAGCACGATGGTCGACGTGACGCAACTTTGTGCAGGGGTTCACAAACGCCTACGCTGAAGAGTGTTTGAGCGCTCCCGTCCTGCCCGGTTGCTCCTTCGGGGGCCATCCGGACCGGCAGACAGTGAAAGGAGCCGGTGACGAAGTCGATGTCCGCCGACCCCGCGATCCGTCGGGACATCCCTGATGCGACCGTTGCCCGGCTCCCGGAGTACCTCCGGGCGCTCAGCGACGTCGCTGCGCGCGGCGTGTCCCTGGTGTCCTCGGAGGAGCTGGCCGCCACGGCAGGCGTCCGGTCCACCCAGCTGCGCAAGGATCTCAGCCACCTCGGGTCCTACGGCGTCCGGGGGGTCGGTTACGAGGTCGAGCACCTCGCGATGGAGATCTCGCGGACCCTCGGGCTCACCCAGGAGTGGCCGGTCGGCATCGTCGGTATGGGCAACCTCGGCCGGGCGCTGGCGGCCTACAGCGGCTTCGCCACGGGTGGCTTCCACGTCGCGGCCCTCTTCGACGCCGACCCCGAGCTGGTCGGCACGGTCATCGACGGGGTCACGGTCGAGCCGGTCAGCCTGCTCACCGACGTCGTCGCGCAGCGGGGTATCGGCATCGGTGTCATCGCGACCCCGGCCGCGTCGGCGCAGCAGGTGTGCGACCTCCTCGTCGCCGCGGGAGTGCGCTCGGTGCTCAACTTCGCGCCCATGGTGCTGACGGTGCCCGCCGACGTCGACGTGCGGCGGGTCGACCTGTCGACCGAGCTGCACGTGCTGGCCTTCCACGAGCAGCGCAAGAGCCTGGCCGGCCGAGGCGCCGACCCGGACGCCGGAGCACCTGGGGCCTCGGCGCAGGACCCGACCGCGGCTCCCGTCGCCACGCTGGGAGTGGCCCGATGAGCGTCCTGGTGATCGGTCTGTCCCACCGCACCGCCCCGATGTCCCTCCTCGAGGCGGCCTCGTCAGCCGACGCCGCGCTGCTCGCCAGCCGGGTGCGCGTCGGCGAGGCCGTCGCCGAGACCGTCGTCGTCTCCACCTGCAACCGCCTCGAGGTGTATGCCGAGGCCGTGACCTTCCACGGCGCCGTCGCCACCATCGGTGAGGCGCTCGCCGACGCCGCCGGGGTCGACATCGGTGACCTCAGCTCGCACCTCTACGTCCACTACGAAGACCGCGCCGTCGCGCACGCCTACTCCGTCGCCTGCGGGCTCGACTCGATGGCGGTCGGCGAGGCCCAGGTGCTCGGGCAGCTGCGTGAGGCCCTGCGCTCGGCCCAGCAGGTTGGCACGGCAGGGCCCTCGCTCAACTCCCTCTTCCAGCAGGCCCTGCGGGTCGGCAAGCGCGCCCACAGCGAGACCGCCATCGACCTCGTGTCGCACTCGCTCGTCGAGGCGGGCCTCGACGCGGCCGTCGAGCGCGTCGGGGTGCTGACCGGCG
The DNA here is from genome assembly GCA_030853445.1 of Actinomycetota bacterium. Taxonomy (GTDB): domain Bacteria; phylum Actinomycetota; class Actinomycetes; order Actinomycetales; family Dermatophilaceae; genus Lapillicoccus. The sequence continues at coordinate 2,783 of JALYVC010000048.1, forward strand.
CGCACGTGCTCGTCGTGGGTGCGGGGGGCATGAGCAGCCTGGCCGCGACCACGGTCGCCCGGCACGGTGTCGGCGCCCTGACGATCGTCAACCGCACCCCCGGAAAGGCCCACCGCCTGGCCGAGTCCACCAGCGGCACCGCCCGCCCGCTGACCGAGCTCGAGGACGCCCTGGCGCTCGCCGACGTCGTCATCACCTCGACCGGTTCGCTCGGCCACCTGATCGGGGTCGACACCGTGGCCCGCGCCGTCTCCGGCCGCGCCGGTCGTCCGCTCGTGCTGCTCGACCTCGCGCTTCCACGCGACGTCGACCCCGCCGCCGCCGCCCTGCCGGGCGTCACGCTGGTAGGGCTCGACGAGCTCGGAAGCAGGCTCGCTGCCGCGGCCTCCTCCACCGTGCTGCCCGAGGTGCAGGCGGTGACCGACCTCGTGACCGCAGAGGTGGCGGCCTACCTCACCGGGCGCATGGTGCAGCAGTCGGTCGTTCCCACCCTCGCCGCCCTGCGCTCCCGGGCCCACGAGGTCGTCGACGCCGAGCTGGTGCGGCTCGACCAGAAGCTTCCGACGCTCGACGAGGCTGCCCGCCACGAGGTGCAGCGCACCGTGCACCGCATCGTCGAGAAGCTGCTGCACAAGCCGACCGTACGCATCAAGGAGCTGACCATCTCGGGGCACGGCGGCGACTACGCCGCCGCCCTGAGCGAGCTGTTCGATCTCGACCCGCACGACGTGGCCACGGTGTCCGTGCCGTCGGGGCCGTCGGGGCCGTCGCGGCCGTCGGGGCCGTCGCGGCCGTCCACGGTCGAACGGCTCGGTAAGGTCGGCCAGGGTGGGAAGGTCGGCCAGGGTGCCGTCCGCGACGAGGGGAGCCGACCGTGACCACCTCTCCCCCCGTGACCACGCCCGCCACCACCGCCGTCCCCACCGCCGTCACCACCGCCGGGCCCGCCGTCCGCGCCCCCCGTGGCCGGTCCTCGAGGACCCTGCGGCTCGGGACGCGGCGCAGCGCGCTCGCGACGACCCAGTCGT
>JALYVC010000367.1 GCA_030853445.1 Actinomycetota bacterium
GTCCGGCGCAGCGGCCGCCGCCGGGGTGGCTGGTGCCGTCGGGGTCACGGCGGCAGCGGCCGCAGCGTCGCAGGTCTCGGCGCAGAAGACGGGTGCCCCGGCCGCTGCCGAGGCTGCCCCGTCGAACGACACCGCCGTGGAGCCTGCAGGTGGCGACTGGGACGACTCGAGCTCCGCCGGCGATGACTGGGACGAGGCCCCGCCCCCGGCCGCGCCTGGTTCCGCGGAGACCACGCTCGAGGTGGACGACTGGGACGACGCGACGGCCTCCGGGGCGGTCGACGCCGCGCCAGCTCCTGCGTCGGGTGGGGATGATTGGGACGACGCGAACGCGGAGGTGGCTCCTACGTCGGGTGGGGATGACTGGGACGACGCGAACGCCTCCGAGGCGGTCGACGCCGCGCCGGCCCCCGCAGCGGGTGGAGACGACTGGGACGATGCGAACGCGGAGGTGGCTCCTGCTCCGGCTCCTGCGTCGGATGGGGATGACTGGGACGACGCGAACGCGGAGGTGGCTGAGTCCCTGTCCGCGGCTGCGCCGAGTGACGACGACTGGGCGGAGGCCAACGCGTCTCCTCCCACGGAGCCGGTGGTGGCGGGGCCGGAGTCTGAGCCGGCGGCTGATGCGGGTGGTGACGACTGGGCGGAGGCCAACGCGTCTCCCGCGGCTGAGTCGGTGGTGGCGGGGCCGGCGCCGAAGTCGGCGGCTGATGCGGGTGGTGACGACTGGGCCGAGGCGAACGCGCCTGCGGCTGAGTCCGTGCCGGCAACGGCGTCGAATAGTGACGACTGGGCGGAGGCCGACGCCTCCCCCGTCGCGGCGCCCGTGGTGGCTGACTCCCCGCCGGAGCCCGATCAGCCCACGGCGCACGGTGGCGAGGCGTCGAGTGCGTCGCCCGCCGACGAGCCGAGCGCCGACGAGTACGGCGCGGGCTCGGCGCCAGCGTCCGACGACGGCTCGGGCCCGCAGGGGTGGGAGATCAAGGGCAACGCCGACTCCATGCTCTTCCACACCCCGGCGTCACCGTCCTACGAGCGGGTCGGCGCCGAGGTCTGGTTCCGCGACGAGGAGTCGGCCCGCGCTGCCGGGTTCCAGGCCTGGGACGACAACCGGCGCTGACCGCCCCGTCGGGGTTGCGGACCGGCACCCCGAGGCGCCGCAAGGACGTCAGCGCGCGGACCCGGCCCGGCGGCGGCGATGTCGGGGGACCCACATCCAGACGAGGAAGAGCACGACGCCCGCGAGCGAGCCGTGGGTCTTGTCTCTCGCCGCCCTCTGCCGGGCAACCGGGCCGTTGACGACGGCGAGCGCCACGGTGATGACCAGGATGACGACCGCGGCCACGATGACGCCGGCCACCGCACCGATGCCCGCGCCCGTGCGGTGGCACCGGGCCTGGGTGATCGGGGCCGGGACGACCTGTGCGCTCGACCCGGGAGCGACGGTCGAGACCAGGTCGAGCACGTCCTTGGTGGCGGTGGGGCCGGGCCGGCCGAGTAGGGAGATGAGGACGTTGAGCGCCGCCACGACGGAGGGGACGCCTTCCGAGGTGAGGGTTGCTGCGAGGTCGGTCAGCGGGTCACCCGGGAACTCCTTCACCGCCCGCCGCACAGCCGCGACGAGGGAGGGCCTGGGCAGGTGGGTAGGGCTGTTGGGCTCAGCCTCGGCTGCGCCCGCGAGCGATGACGATGGCCAGCGCGACCCCGGCGAGGACCAGCGCCACACCGAACCAGAGCAGCCACGGCGGGCCGCGTGTGCCCGCCACGACCCGCTCCACACCGGCCACCACGAACAGGGCGGCCGGCAGGTAGAACCGGCCTGAGAGCCGACGAGGCGGTGGGGACGACGTCACTCCCGAGCATGTGCCCTCATAGGCGTCGGCTGAATCCTGGGGGCCGCAGAGGTGGCGCCCTCAGCGGCCTCCCAACGCGTGGCGGCGCAGGACCGACAATCCCGACCAGCGGCGCGCGGTCACCGCTGCCGGCACGAGGGTGAGGGCGTGCAACCGAGAGGTCGCCCGCCACCGCGCCGCCCGCTCGGCCCGCGTCCACCCCCGCGCCCGACACTGCTCCGCGGCGAGCACGAAGTAGGCCCGCTCCGCGGCGAACCGGCTGCCGTCGACCAGCGCGGTCGACGACGCGCTGGCCTGGTGCCGACGGTAGCGGAAGCACACCAGGGGCTCGAAGACGAGCTGCTCCCCGCGGCAGACCAGGTCGATGACCAGGGCAAGATCCTGAGTGACCGGGAAGCCGTCACGGAAGTCGACCTCGCGCAGGGCAGCGGTGCGGAACGCGAGGGACGGCCAGTAGAGCCAGTCCCCGTGCAGCAGCGAGGTCACGAGGGCCTCGCCGCCGAGCACGGTGGCCCCGTCGACCCTCGGCCGCACCAGCCGCTGCTTCACCTCGTCGGCGAGGGTGCGCACCACGTGTCCACCCTCGTCGACGACTCGCACCCCGGGCTGGATGACCGCAGCCTCCGGGAAGCGGCGGTGCGCCGCGAGCACCACGTCGACGTAGCCAGGCAGCAGCAGGTCGTCGCACCCGAGGAAGACCATGAGGTCCTGCGTCGCGAGGGCCAGGCAGCTGCGGTAGTTGTCGGTGATGCCGAGGTTGGTCTGATGCCTCACGTAGCGCACGCGCGGGTCGTCGATGGTCGCGAACCACGGTGCGACCGACGGGTCGGGATAGGCGTCGTCGACGACGGTGAGCAGCCAGTCGGGGTTGCGCTGCGCCAGGACGCTCCTCACCGTCTCACGCAGGAGCTGCGGGTCGCCCCAGTAGGGCACGAGGATGTCGAGGGCCACGAGCACACCGTATGCCGTGGGCTCACGACCGCCCGTCCGTCAGCTCCGCCCTCACCTCCGGCCCTGACCCCGGCGCCCGCTCACCGGTGCGCACCGGTCACCGCCCAGCCGTCACCCCGGAAACGCCACCACAGACTGACCGCGCGAAGCGCCATGAAGCCGGCGCCGAACCAGACCCACAGGCCGGCGACCGGTGACCCGGCGCCACCCAGCAGCACGGCCCCCGACCGTGAGAGCGCGAGCACCAGCGGTGCCCACACGACCAGGGCCGCGACCATCGCGACCGCGAGCCACCTGGTGTCGCCCGCCCCCATGAGCACCCCGTCGACGACGAAGACGTAGCCCGACAGCCACTGGGCGATGGCGATGACGACGAAAGCCCCGGCCGCCGCCGACACCACCTGCGGGTCAGGGCTGAAGGCCCGCCCGATGACCGGGCTCAGCACCAGCACGACGGCGCCCGTGCCGACCCCGGCTCCGACGC
>JALYVC010000411.1 GCA_030853445.1 Actinomycetota bacterium
GTCACTGACCGGGCCGGGGGCGAGGGGGGAGGTGTGCCCGTCCTTCCGGCCACCATGGCAACGGAGACTCCAGAAGGACGGGCGGGACCTGCCACCCATGAGACCGCAGAGCGCGCAAGCCACGTGATGGGCTCAAGCGGTGCTCTGTGGTGTCAAAGAGAAGAGGTGTCAGATGGGGGCTGGATGCTCACGTCATCTCAAACTGTGGACACCAAACCCTGGGCAACTCGGGGTAATCGTTGGCGGGTGGCGACGTGGCGGTGAAGTGCCCTCAGGAGTTGACGTCGTCGAGGATGACGGCCTTGCCGGGCCGGGCTGGGCCATACCCGGCGACTGAGGGGGCCGTGAAGATGAGAGCGACCCTCGACTCCTCGAGGGCGTGGCGTCCTCGGGTTCCCCGTTGGATCACGCACCCGGCGGTGTTGCCCTCGATTAGCCGGCGGCGGCCCGCAACGTCCTCGGTCAGCCACGTCTCGGCGATGGAGCGGCCAGTGGAGCGGAGGACCACCTCGACGTCGACGGCGTCCTCGAGGACGGAGCGCCGGGCATGGAGATCCGTGAGCTGAGCCGCGAGGGCGGCGATGTCCGCGCCGGGCTCAGTGATGAGCAAGCCAATGTCACGGATCGCGGACCCCACCGCGGCGAGCCCGGCGACGTCGCGGCGCGACTCGATCCGCTCGGTTACGGGCAGGTCCCCCAGAGAGGCGAGAAAGCGCCGAGCGACGTAGTCCTCGAGGTGGTCGGCCTTGATGGAGACGGGGCGTGAGCACTCGTGGCCATCCGAGTAGGCCCGGCAGGAATAGCGGGCAGAGCCGGCGGAGGTTCCCAGCCTCATCGAGGCGCCGCACGAGGAGCACCACACGAGGCCGGAGAGGAGCCTTGTAGCCTTGCGCCTCTGCTGTCCACGGGGGCGGGGAGTGAGGGCCGCACGGAGCCGCTCGACGTCCTCCAGAGGGAGCGCTGGGGGCCACACCTGGAGAGGGAGCCCGTGCTCGTCGCGGAGGAGTTGGCCGCGGTGGGTCATCTGCCCGACGACGGCTGTTCCCGTTAGGACGACCTTGAGGGAGGAGATGGACCACGCTGCGGCTCGGCGGGGTCGAGAACCGCGGGCTCGGATGAGCTGGAGAGCGCCGTAGAGGGATCCTCCGTTGAGGACGTGGTCGGCGGCGGCTCGTAGGTGCCCCGCCTCCTCGGGGTCGATCTCGAGGCCACGGCCGGCGCCCCCGGAGTGAGGAATGGAGTGGTAGCCGAAGGGGGCGGCACCGTTCGCCCATCGAAGGCGGGTGACGGCTCCGGCTTTGCCGGCGCGAGTCCGCTCGGCGATGGTCGCGGCCTCCATCTCGGCAAATGCCGACAGGATGGTCGCTACGAATCGACCGGTGCTCGCGGTGAGGTCGAGGGACTCGGCAACCGAGACGAGCGAGGCGCCGTGGGACTCGGCCTCCTCGGAGAAGGCCCGGAAGTCGATGACGTTGCGGGCCAGCCGGTCGAGTTTGGCGAAGAGGACCACGTCGACGGAGGGCAGGAGTTCGCGGACTCGGCGGAGACCTGGGCGGTTGAGTCGGAGGCCCTTGTCGCTGCCCGAGATGTTGAGGTCCTCGACGACCTCGACGACGTCCCAACCCTTGGAGAGCGCCCATGCCTCGCAGGACTCGCGCTGTCGTTCCGGGCTGGTGGAGGGGTCCGTCTCGCCGCGGTGGACGGAGAGGCGAACGTAGACGACAGCCTGGAGGCGCCTCGGAGATGCCATGGGCTCATCATAGGTGCTTTGGTCTAGTGGGGGCTGGCGGAGTCGAGCAGCAGCAGGCGCTCGTCAGGATGCGTCCAGGTCACCCCGCCAGCGTAGGCCGAACGGTCCCCCCGCAAGCACGTTCGTGCCGCTCGACCCTCTCGCCTGGCCGCGGCACCCGGGCCACCCTGGTGGCCGCGTGACGACCCCGGCTGCCCACCTGAGGCCGTTACGGCCCGGAGCGAGCGACGAACTGGCTAGCCTGAGCCCGTGGAACGCCTCGATCGCCGCCTCGTCGACCTTCTCGCTGCCGACGGGCGGATGAGCTTCACCGACCTCGGCAAGGCGACCGGCCTGTCGACCTCGGCCGTGCACCAGCGGGTCCGCCGCCTCGAGGAGCGGGGCGTCGTGCGTGGCTACCGCGCCGTCCTCGACCCCGAGAGCGTCGGGTTGCCGCTCACAGCCCTCATCGCCGTCACGCCCTTCGACCCGGCGGCCCCCGACGACGTGCCGCATCGCCTCGAGCACGTCGCCGAGATCGAGTCGTGCTTCTCCGTCGCCGGCGAGGAGAGCTACGTGCTGCTGGTGAGGGTCTCGAAGCCCGCCGACCTCGAGGACCTGCTGGCCCGCATCCGCAGCGCCGCCAACGTGCGGACCCGCACGACCGTCGTGCTGTCCACCCCGTGGGAGGGGCGTCACGCCGCAGGGGTCGACGACCCGGTGGTCACCGGCTGATCGCCGCCGGGCGAGCCCCGGTGAGGGTCACGAGGTCACCGGGGGAGAGCTCGACGTCGAAGCCGCGACGTCCCCCCGACACGTAGACCGTCTCGTGGGCGAGCGCACCGACATCGACGACCGTCGGCAGCGGACGCCGCTGCCCCAAGGGGCTGATCCCCCCGACGACGTACCCGGTGCTCCGCTCGGCCGCCACCACCGGCGCCAGCACCGCGCGCTTCGAGCCGAGGACGGCGGCCACCGCCTTGAGGTCGAGCTGGCGGTCGACGGCCACGACACCCACGGCGAGCCCCTGGTCGACCTGCACGAGCAGGGTCTTGAGCACCCGCGCGGGATCCACCCCGAGGGCGTCAGCCGCCTCCAGCCCGTACGACGCTGTCGCCGGGTCGTGGTCGTAGTGGTGCGACCGCCAGACGACCCCGCTCTGCTCGAGGACCACCGTGGCCGGCGTGCCGCCGCTCGGCCTCGGCTTCACGTGCTTCGACACGTCGTCCAGTATGCCGTCGTGCCGGCCGCCGCGTCAGGGCCCGGTCGGCGAAGTGGACGACGGCGGGTCAGTGGCTGGTGGAGCCCAGGCCGGACCACACGGCGGACATGACCAGGTTGGTGGCGTCGTCGCGGCTGACGTCGTCGCGGTGGGTGCGCCAGACGGCCACGCGCTCGCAGGCGCCGACGACGATCTCGGCGTAGCCCTCGAGCATCACGTCGGAGGAGTGCGCGAGGCCGGTCGACATCCGCAGTCCCTCGACGATGACCGCCGACTGCTGGCTCCGGATCCGCTCGATGTCGGCGCCCGTCGACGCGGCCGCGGCGCTCTCGTGGTGGATGAGCTGGAAGGCCAGTGCGTGGTGGTCGATGAACTCGAAGAACGTGGCGATCCCTGCCCGCAGCACGGCTTCGAGCGACGCCCCGTCGGGCAGGAATTTGAGCCAGCTCGGTCGCATCCGCGAGCTCGGCGCGCGCCTTGTCGACGCACGCGATGAGCAGCCCGTCCTTGCTGTCGAAGTAGTCGTAGATCAGCGGTTTCGTGACGCCTACGCGCCCCGCGATGATGTCCATCGTGGTGGCCTGGTAGCCGTGGTCGGCGAACACCTGCTCGGCGACGGTGAGGATCTGCGCCTCGCGCTCGGCCCGCGGCATCCGGCGGCGACGGGTGGTGGGTGCGGTGGCTGGTGGGGTCACGAGATCCTCTCGAGGTCTGGTCCCAGAAACCTACCCGTGACCGACCCCCAGCATCAGGCCAGCATCGGGCCTGCCTCAGGCCAGCTGGGCGCGCGCGAGCTCACGGCTGACCCGGGCCTGCTCGGTCGCCTGCGAGTGTGCCTCCTCGCCGCCCCCGGACTGCTCGAGCTGCGTGGTCCACCAGGCACGGCCCGCCTCGGGGAGGCTGTCGATGGGGTCGTAGTAGACGTAGTCGCGCGACAGGGCGCTCTCGTCGGCACCCTCGATCGACGTGCGGTAGTTCTTGCGCCAGTAGGAGATCCCGCGCTCGGTGTCGTAGTCCTCGACCTGGTGGACCCACCGCTTCCCGACGAAGGGCACGTCGCAGACGATGCGCGGCGTGGCGAAGCCGGGGAGGTATCCCATCATCGCGTGCTGGAGGTGCTGGGCGTGGGCCAGCGAGACCCGCCAGTGCTCGCTGAAGGGGATCATGTCGCACATGTAGAAGTAGTAGGGCGTGATCGAGGCGTCGTCCTGCAGCGCGAAGCACAGGTCGAGCAGCTGCTCCGGGGTGTCGTTGATCCCTCGCATCAGCACGCCCTGGTTGCGCACGTCACGCACGCCGGCGTCGAGCATGGCTCGAGAGGCGCGGGCCACGGCCGGGGTCACCGACTGTGCGCTGTTGACGTGGGTGTGGATCGCGAGGTTGACGCCCCGCTCCCGGGCTCGCTGTGCCACCCGTCCCACTCCCTCGACGACATCGTCGGCCAGCCAGTGCTGGGGCAGACCCATCAGGGCCTTCGTGGCGAGGCGGATGTCGCGCACGTTGTCGATCTCGAGCAGCCGGTCGAGGAAGGCCTCGAGGTTCTTCCACGGCATGTTCGCCACGTCGCCGCCGCTGACGACCACGTCTCGCACCTCGGGGTGCGAAGACAGGTAGCCCAGCATCGCGGCATACCGGTCGACGGGCTTGCCGGCGAGCTTGAGCTTGAGCACCTGGGGGGTTGAGTTGCCGACGAGATCCATGCGGGTGCAGTGACCGCAGTACTGCGGGCAGGTCGGCAGCAGCTCGGCGAGCACCTTGGTGGGGTAGCGGTGGGTGAGCCCCTCGGTGACCCACATGTCGTGCTCGTGCAGGGAGTCACGGGTGGCGTAGGGGTGCGAGGGCCACTGGGGGTGGCGGTCGGAGAAGACCGGTAGCATGTACCGCCGCACCGGGTCGGCGAGAAAGGCGCGGCTGAAGTCGCGCCCGGCCGAGGGCATCGCCCCCTCGGTCGCCGGCACCATCGTGTTGAGCATCTGCGGAGGCACGAGCATCGACATCGTGGCCCGCTCGGCCTGGTCGCGCTCGAGGTCGGCGTAGATCTCGTCGAGCAGCAGGTCGCCCATGAGCTCGCGCAGCTGGCGCACGTTCTTGATGCAGTGGGCCCGCTGCCACTGCACGTCGGCCCACTGCTCGACGGTCACGCCGACCCACCCGGGAAAGCGGGTCCAGTCGGGCTCGACCAGCTCGCGGTGCCGGTAGACGTATGGCTGTTCGACGGTGGTCATACGTGGCAGGATAGCGATGATTTCTCGTAAGAGCACGTCCGTGCCGCAGGATCTGCGACCAAACTTGTCCGAAAGCGAAGGATCTGTGTCAGTGGGAGCGTCACCGTCAGTGGGAGCGTCACCGTCAGTGGGCGGGCCGGCGCCGGCCGGACCGTCATCACCGGTGGGGCTGCACCGGGTGCTCGAGCCGTCGGGAGCGTCGGTGACCCTCCCTCAGGCCGCCACACGGCTCGACGCCAGCGCGGAGCTCTGGCCCGACGAGGTGCGCATCGACGTCGAGACCCTCAACCTCGACGCGGCGTCGTACCGGCAGCTGGCGACCAAGCACACCACGCCCGAGGGTGAGGTCGACGGGGCCGCCGTGCGGGCCGAGGTGCTCGCCATCGTCAGTGCGCGCGGCAAGATGCAGAACCCGGTCACGGGGTCGGGCGGGATGCTCATCGGCACGGTCGCCGACGTGGGCCCGCAGAGCCCGCTCGGGCTCCGGGTGGGCGACCAGGTCGCCACGCTCGTCTCGCTGTCGCTGACCCCGCTGCTGCTCACCGACGAGCTGGCCGGGTGGGACGGTCTCGGAGAGCAGGTGCCGGCCCGGGGGCACGCCATCCTCTTCGGGCGCAGCATCGCCGCGGTGCTCCCGACCGACCTCGAGCCACGCCTGGCGCTCATGGTCATGGACGTGTGCGGTGCACCGGCGCTGGTCGCCCGGGTGGTGCGCGAGTACCTCGAGGGTTTGACGAGCGCCGCCGGCCGCCCGCCGACCGTGTGCGTGC
>JALYVC010000422.1 GCA_030853445.1 Actinomycetota bacterium
CCGTCGCGTTCGGTCGGCGGGGGTACGCCGCGGTCGGGCTCGGGGACATCGCGGCTGCGGTCGGCATCTCGGCTCCCGCGCTCTACCGGCACTTCCCGGGCAAGTACGCCCTCTTCGCCGAGGTGGCCCAGGTCGAGATGGCGACCCTGGTGGCCGCCACCGACAAGGTGGCGGATCCCGACGACCTGGGCGCCGTGCTGCGGGCGATCGCGACGACCACGCTCGCTCACCGGGCGCACGGCAGCCTCTACCGGTGGGAGGCGCGCTTCCTCGAGCCCGACGACCGTCAGCAGCTGCGCGCGACGACCCGGCGCCTGCGGGCCTCGGTGTCGGTCCCGCTGCGTCGGCAGCGTCCCGAGGTGGGTGAGCGCGATGCCTCGCTCCTGGCCGCAGCGGCCCTCGCCGTCGTCGCCAGCGTGAGCGCCCATCGAGTCGTCACGCGAGACCTCGCCGACGTCGTCACGGGCCTGGCCCTGTCGGTGCTCGGAACACGCCTGCCCCCGGCTCCGGTGTCCCGGCTGGAGGAGGAACCGGCCACCGTGCTCCCCTGGCAAAGCGGCCTCGAACCCACTTCCAAGCGCGAGCGCCTGGTCACCGAGGCCGTCAAGGCGTTCGAGCGCCACGGGTACCTCGGCGCGACCCTCGAGGAGATCGGCGGTGCCGTCGGGCTCTCCGCCTCTGCGGTCTACCGCTACGTGCCGACCAAGGCCGCCCTGCTCGCGGCCGCCTTCGCCCGCACCCAGGTGCAGCTCTCTGCCGTCACGGCTGCTGCCCTGGCTGATGCGACCAGCGGTGAGGAGGCCCTCGACGCCCTCGCCTCGGCCTACGTCCTCCTGTGGTTCCAGCAGCCGGCCGTGATGACCGTCTGGGGCTCGGAGGCGGGTCACCTCAGGGACGACGAGCGCGACGAGCTGAGGGCCGCGCAGCGGGACCACGTCGAGCTGTGGGTGCGGGTGACCCAGGCCCTCGACCCGCGGCTCGACCCCGTCGCCGCTCGCGTGAGGGTGCACGCCGCCCTTACGGTGGTCGCCGACACCGGACGGCTGCTGCGCTTCGACGGCCGGCCGCAGGTGCGCGCGCGGGTGGTCGCGCTGGTGCGCTCCGTGCTGCTCCCCACCCCCTGACTCCCCTTCCTGCTCGCCCTCGACCGACCCACCCCCCAACCCCCCAGGAGACCGACCGATGTTGCTCGAGCTCACCGACGACCAGCGCGACTTCGCCACTGCCGTCGCCGACTTCTGCCGCAAGGAGGCCGGCACCCGTGAGCAGCGCGACGCGCTGACCGAGGGCGGGCGGCTCCACCACAACCCCGACGTCTCCGCGCAGATCGCACGGCTCGGGTGGCCGGGCATCCGCGTGCCGGAGGCGTACGGCGGCCAGGGGGGGAGCCACGTCGACATGTGCCTCCTGCTGGAGGGCACGGCATACGGTCTGCTGCCCGTCGCGGGGATGGGTGTGACCCTCATCGTGGGCAACGCCCTCGCCCGCTTCGGCAGCGAGCGCCAGAAGGAGCTGCTGCTGGGCAGCATCGCGGCCGGCGAGTCGCACTCGATCTCGATGTCGGAGCCCGGAGCCGGCTCCGACGTGGGCGCCCTGACCTGTCGGGCCGAGCGCACCGAGAGCGGGTGGCGCATCAACGGCCAGAAGACGTGGTGCTCCAACGCCCACTACGCCAGCCACCTGCTGCTGGTGGCCCGCACCTCGCGCGAGGGAGGCAAGCACGAGGGCATCACGATGTTCCACGTGCCGATCCCGAGCCCTGGCCTCGAGGTCCGTGGCATCTCCACCCTCGGTGGCACCGAGGTCAACGACCTGTTCTTCACCGACTGCGACCTGCCCCCCGACGCCGTCATCGGCGAGGTAGGGCAGGGCTGGGGCCAGCTGATGTCGGGGCTCAACACCGAGCGGCTCATCCTCGGTGGCCTCATGGTCGGTCTGGCCCAGCGCGCCTTCGACGACTGTCTCGAGTTCGTCACCACGAGAGAGCAGTTCGGCCGCAAGGTCGGGTCGTTCCAGGTGCTGCGCCACCGGCTCGCCGACCTCGCGACCGAGATCGAGGCGACCCGCCTGCTCGTCTACGCCGTCGCCCGCGCCGCGGACAGGGAGCCCGACCGGGTGCTGGCCCGGGAGGCGTCGATGGTCAAGCTCAAGGCCACCGAGGTGGCCAAGACGATGGCCATCGAGGGGATGCAGATGATGGGCGGCTACGGCTACGCCACCGAGTTCGACATGGAGAAGCATCTGCGCTCGGCGATCATCTCGACGGTCTACGGCGGCACCAACGAGATCCAGCGCGACATCATCGGCAAGACCTTCGGCCTCTGAGTAGCCAGAGAATCACCTCAACCTCCGGAGGTTGAGGTGATTCTCTGGCTACCTGGGACGTCCGCGTCGGGGTTTGGGATGCTGGTGCGGTGACCACACCCGACGTCTCGCCCAAGGACCGCTTCGTCACCGTCTACGGCCGCAACCCGGTCATCGAGGTGCTCGACGACCACTCGGTGACCGTCGACAAGGTCGTGCTCGCCGAGGGGGCGCGGGGCCCCGGGATCGGAGAGATCCTCGGCCTCGCGCGCGACCGCGGCGTCCCCGTGCACCGGGCCAGCGCCGAGCGGGTCAAGAAGCTCGCCGGCAACGGGCGCCAGGACCAGGGGGTCTTCGCCGACGTCGTCGCGCCGCGGATGCGGCCGCTCGTCGACGCGCTCGACGACCCGACGCTGCGTCGGGTGCTGCTGCTCGACGGCATCACGACCCCGGCCAACGTCGGCATGATCCTGCGCACCGCCACGGCGGCGGGCATCGACGGCATCGTGGTGCCCCGCAAGGGGGTCGCCTCGCTCGACCCGATGGTGGTCAAGGCGTCGGCGGGCGTCGCCTTCCGCGCGCCGATCCTCAAGTGCGCCACGGCCGGCGAGGCGGCCGACCGGCTCTCGGCGGCCGGCTTCCATCTCGTCGGCCTCGACGCCGGTGCCCCGTCGACCCTCTTCGAGGCCGAGCTGCCCGAGCACGTCTGCCTCGTGCTCGGTAGCGAGACCAGCGGCATCGGGACCGAGGTGGCCGAGCAGGTGCGTTCCTGGGTCTCCATCCCCATGGTCGACGAGGTCGACTCGCTCAACGTCTCGGCTGCCGCCGCCGTCGTCTGCTTCGAGCTCGTACGACGGGCTACCCTGACCTGATGGACCCTGCTCTCGCCGACTCGGGACCTTGGGCCCCCCTCCCTTCATACCCACCCGGGTATGAAGGGAAGATGACCGGACCCACTGCCACGAGCACCGCCGCCCTCGGTGCCACCCTGCCGCACGTTCTCCCCCGCTGGGGCAGCGTGCTTGCCGTCGTCGCCCATCCCGACGACGAGTCGTTCGGCCTGGGGGCCGTGCTCGATACCCTCACGACCCGTGGCACCGCCGTCTCCGTGCTGTCGCTCACGCACGGCGAGGCCACGACCCTCCACGGGGTCTCCGGAGACCTCAGCGAGCTGCGGGCCGTCGAGCTGCGTCGCGCCGCCGAGGCACTGGGGCTCAAGGACGCCCAGCTGCGCGGCTTCCCCGACGGCCAGCTCGACCGGGTCGACCGCTCCCGCCTCGTCGCGCAGGTCGACGCGGCTGCCCGGGAGGCGGCCGCCGAGGCCCTCGTGGTCTTCGACCCCTCAGGTGTGAGCGGGCACCCCGACCACACCGCCGCGACCCTCGCCGCGGTCGAGGCAGCCCGCGCGCTCGACCTGCCCGTCCTCGCCTGGACCCTCCCGCGAGCGGTGGCCGACCAGCTCGACGAGGAGCTCGACGCCGACTTCGCCGGCCACGACGCCCAGGACATCGACGTCGTGCTCGCGGTGGACCGCGAGCGGCAGCGGATCGCGGCCCTCGCCCACGCCAGCCAGGCCGTCCCGACCAGCGTGCTCTGGCGTCGACTCGAGCTGCTGGGCGACCAGGAGCACCTGCGGTGGCTGATCCCGCCGACCCTGCAAGAGCCCGGCGTCGTCGTCGACTGGGAGGAGGGCGACCGTTTCACGATCACGGTGGGAGGCCACCGCATCGTCGTCGACCAGCCGCTCGACGTGGGTGGCACCGACGCCGGCCCCACCCCCACCGACCTGATGCTGGCCTCCCTCGCGTCGTGCGTCGCCTTCTACGCGCGCCGCTACCTGCGTCGGCACCACCTCGACGCGACCGGCCTGACCGTGACCGCCCGTCACCGCATGGCCACCCACCCCAACAGGGTGGGCGACGTCGACCTGCTCATCCACCTGCCGACCGAGCTCACGCCGTCGCGTCGCGCGGGGCTGCTCGCCCAGGCTGGTCACTGCACCGTGCACAACACCCTGGTCGAGTCCCCGACCATCGCCATCAGCCTGGGCGGTGCGGCGTCGGAGCCGGCATGACCCCGCTGCCCGAGCCGCCGATCCTGCGGGCCCTGCGCGAGTCGGTCATCGGTGACGACGTGGTCGTCGAGGGCCCGTACGGCGCCCGCCGGGTCACCTACGCCGACTACACCGCCTCGGGTCGAGCCGTGGGCTTCATCGAGGACCTGATCCGCGACGAGGTGCTCCCCCACTACGCCAACACCCACACCGAGGCGACGGGAACCGGGCGGCAGACGACCCGGCTGCGGGAGGACGCCCGCGAGATCATCCACGCGGCCGTGGGGGCCGACGAGGAGTCAGCCGTGATCTTCACCGGTTCAGGGGCCACGGGTGCAATCGACAAGCTGATCGGCATCCTCGGCCTGCGCCTGCCCTCGCAGCTGGAGGACCGCCACCACCTGGCTCGTCACGTCGCCCCGACGGACCGACCTGTGGTCTTCGTCGGCCCCTACGAGCACCACTCCAACGAGCTGCCGTGGCGCGAGTCGCTCGTCGACGTCGTGCAGATCCCGCCCGACGACCTGGGCCACCTCGATGTCGGCGCGCTCGAGCAGGCCCTCGACGCGCACGCCGACCGGTCGGTGCTCATCGGCACGTTCTCGGCGGCGAGCAACGTCACCGGCATCCTCACCGACGTGCCGATGGTGTCCGCGCTCCTGCACCGCCACGGGGCGCTGGCGTTCTGGGACTACGCCGCCGCGGCTCCCTACGTCACCATCGACGTGTCGGGTCGGCGTGCCGGGGTCCCGGGCGCCCACCTCGACGCGGTCTTCCTCAGCCCCCACAAGCTCCTCGGCGGACCGGGCACCCCGGGTGTGCTCGTCGTGCGGCGAGAGCTGCTGCGCAACCGCGTGCCCGTGGTGGTCGGTGGCGGCACCGTCAGCTACGTCGGCCCGACCGAGCACGAGTACCTCGTCGACCCGGTGGCGCGCGAGGAGGGTGGGACCCCTGCCATCGTCGACGGCATCCGGGCAGGCCTCGTCTTCCAGCTCAAGGAGGCCGTGGGCCAGGACGTCATCGACGCCCGGGAGGACGCCTTCCTCGCCCGGGCCCTCGCGCGGTGGGCCGAGGAGGAGCGGCTCGAGGTGCTCGGTCAACCCGGGGTCGACCGCCTGCCCATCATCTCGTTCGTGGTCCGGGCCCCCGACGGTCGGCTGCTCCACCACCAGCTGGTCGTGGCCATGCTCGACGACCTCTTCGGTATCCAGACCCGCGGGGGCTGCGCCTGCGCCGGCCCCTACGGGCACCGGCTGCTCGGCGTCGATGCCGAGCAGTCGGCCCTGCTGCATGCCGCCGTCGCGGACGGGTGGGAGGGCGTCAAGCCAGGCTGGGCACGGCTCAACCTCCCCTACGTGCTCTCGGAGGAGTCCGTCGACCTCCTGGTCGAGGCGGTCGCCTTCGTCGCCCGCGACGGCTGGCGACTGATGGGCGACTACGTCTTCGACCCGCGCTCGGGGCTGTGGGCCCACCGTCGGGGCCGACGGACCCCGATGCTGCGGCTGCACGACGTCAGGTACGACGACGGCCGACTCACCCACCCCGGGCACCACCACACCCGCGCGTCGCACGGCGCCACGCACGACTACCTGGCGCAGGCCCGGACCCACGCCGAGCGCGCGACCCCGCCGCGGCTCGATGAGCCGTCAGGGCTCCCGGAAGGAGTCGAACGGCTGCGGTGGTTCGCGATGGACCCGGCCTGCGGCCGGGCGGTCGGCGACCAGGCTGGCGACTGCCGGGATGCCCCGAGGGAAGGGTGACCGAGGGAAGGGTTACCGAGGGAAGGGTCACGGGCCCCACTTCTGCGCCAGCGCCCGCACTACCTTCACGTCGCGCATCGTGCTGACCGAGCCGGTGATCTTCTCGACCCGCGCGTTGCTGAGCCGGGCCTCGTGCGACGGCCCGGTCAGCCAGATCACCACGTGCGCCCCGAGGACCAGCGCACGCTCACCGTCGACGTCCCACCGGCCCAGGTCGGCGACCGCAGCCTCCGGGGCCTCGGCGTCGAGGAAGCAGACGTAGGTGCGGGCCCGGTCGCCCAGCGGTGACGGGGTCGCGTCGACCCGCGCCGCCACGGCCAGCAGGTCTGCGGTGGTGCGGGCCAGGCACGGGATGTCGAAGCCGAACTCGTCCGACAGCAGCCGCCCCACCTTCGACCCCACGGCCGAAGCGCTGCGAACACCAGTCGTGACCCGGACGTTGCCCGAGTTGATGTGGGTCACGACGTCGCGGAACCCGTTGTCGGACAGCACCTCTGCGACGCGCTGCATCGTGACGCGCCGCGTACCGACGTTGACGGCGCGCAGGAACACGGCATAGGTCGGCATGGGCTCATCCTGCCGCACGACGGGCGCCCGCAGCCCGGCGTCACGTCCGGTTGCCCAGGGCCGGATGCTCAGGGCCGGGTACTCAGGGCCGAATGCTCAGGGCAGGGTGAAGGTGCCTCGCCCGAGGTCGAGCACGGTGCCACCCACGGTGACGATACCCTGCGTCGAGACCTCGAGGTGCAGCACCGAGGGCCGCGAGACGGCGGAGCCCTGGTGCACGACCAGCGACAACCCGTGGGCCTCGTGGGACCCGCGGGCCCGAAGCCAGCCGCCGAGATTCGCGCACGCGGAGCCAGTGGCCGGGTCCTCGAAGAAGCCTCCCCCCTCGACGAGCACGAAGCGGGCCTCGACCTCGTCGGTCCTGACGGGTGCCCACACGAGCACCTGCACCATCCCTGCCTGCGACCGGGCGTGCTGCTCCAGCAGGTGAGGCACCGGGGAGATCCGGTGGACCGCCTCGACACCGGCGAGCGGCACGACGAGCTGCTCCACCCCTGCGTCGACGAAGAGCGCGTCGTCGCCGAGGTCGGCCTCTTTCAGCCCCAGCATGGCCGCCTGCTCGGCGCGACTCGCCTCGGGCGGTCGCACGGTCGGCGTCACCGCCGTGGTGAGGGTCCATCGGTCGGGCCCGTCGCTGCTCGTGCGCACCACGGGCACGCGACCGGCCGGCAGCCTCAGCGTCACGGCGTCGAGCCCGCCGAGCAGGTCGGCGACCACGCTGGCCGTCCCGAGGGTCGGGTGCCCGGCGAAGGGCATCTCGTAGGCCGTCGTGAAGATCCGCACCTGCGCCTCCCCCGCATCGGCGTCGACCCCGGTGATGAACGTCGTCTCGGAGAGGTTGAGCTGGCGGGCGAGCGCGAGCATCGTCTCGTCGTCGAGGTGCCCGGCGTCCTCGACGACCGCGAGCGGGTTGCCGGTGAAGGGGTCGCTCCCCGACGTGAACACGTTGACGATGCGGTAGTGGAGGTCCACGCCACCCACCCTAGGGTCATGAGGTGACCGAACGGACCTCCCCCCACAGCACGACCCCGTCGCCCGAGGGGATGCTCGTGCTGCTGCGGCACGGCGAGACGGAGTGGTCGCGCACGCATCGACACACCGGCCTCACGGACGTGCCGCTGACCTGCGAGGGCGAGGCTGCCGCCCGTCGCAGCGCCACCCTGCTCGCGGGTCGACACATCGTGAGGGTGGTGGTGTCGCCGTACCAGCGCGCCCAGCGAACCGCCGAGCTGTCCGGCCTCACGGAACTGGGGGTGCCGACCTCGAGCGACGACCGCTTGCGCGAATGGGACTACGGCGGCTACGAGGGGCTGACCACGCCAGAGATCCGTGAGCAGCTCGGTCACGACTGGACCGTCTTCGACGACGGGGTCGTGCCGGGCGAGACGCCGGGAGAGACCGTCGAGCAGGTGGCCGCGCGGGCGGCCGCCGTGCTCGCCGACGTGCAGGACGACCTCGCCCACGGGGACGTCGCGCTCGTGGCCCACGGCCATCTCCTGCGGGTGCTGGCCTCCGTGCACCTGCGCGAGGAGCCCCGCATGGGCGCCAAGCTGCTGCTCGACCCCGGGGCCGTCTGTCTGCTCGGCCGCGAGCACGGTGTGCCGGTCATCGTCCGCTGGAACCAGACCGCGTCGGGCTGACCTCACCGGGCCGGTCAGCGACCCCGGGTGCGCGGTGGCGTCACCACGGTGAGGTCCTGACGCCTCGGCCGCGGCAGCGGCACGGGCGCCCCGGGCAGCTCGAGCGCCGGGACGGGGACGGGATCGACCGCACCCGGTCCGGCTCCTGCGTCACCGAAGAGCGCCAACGACGTCACCGCGCCGGTGGAGAAGCGCGGGCCGTAGCGCACCCCCTCGTGCCCCACGGCGGCCAGGGCCTGGGCCCAGTCCTGCGG
>JALYVC010000423.1 GCA_030853445.1 Actinomycetota bacterium
CCTAGACCACCTCGAGCGCCGTGCCCCCAGGATGCGTCGGTGTGGGCTCTAGCCCGGCGCCCCTGACCAGGAGGCTGCGGGCCTCGTCCAGGGGGACCGGCCGGGACCAGAGGTAGCCCTGCCCGTACCGGCAGTCGGCCGCGGTGAGCCAGTCGGCCTGACCGGCCTCCTCGACCCCCTCGGCGATCGTCACGAGCTGCAGGCTCTGGCTCATCGCGATGATCGCCTGCGTCAAGGCGGCGTCGTGGGCGTCCGTCGTGACGTTGTCGACGAACGACTTGTCGACCTTGACGACGTCGACCGGCAGCCGACGCAGGTAGGCGAGGGAGCTGTATCCCGTGCCGAAGTCGTCGATGGCGATGCGGACCCTGAGGCTGCGCAGCGCCTCCAGCCGGGCGCTGATGGTGTCGAGGTCGCCTAGCAGCACGCTCTCGATGATCTCGAGCTGGAGACACTCCGGGGGCAGACCGGTGTCGTGAAGCACCTGCTTCACCTCGTCGCAGAAGGTGGGGCTCGCGAGCTGGGCTGCGGCAACGTTGACCGAGATCGTCACGCGGCGCCCGGGTGTCTGCATACCGACGGCCGCGATGCAGGCTGTGCGCAGCACCCACTGTCCGAGAGGGACGATCTGGCCCGTCCTCTCCGCCGTCGGGATGAAGGACATCGGCGGGAGCAGGCCTCGCGTGGGGTGCTGCCACCGGACCAGGGCCTCGAAGCCCGCGATCTCGCCGGTGGTGAGGTCGACGGTCGGCTGGAAGTGCAGGACCAGCTCGTCGCTGCACAGCGCCTGCTCGAGGTCCACCCGCAGCTGCAGCTGCTCCATCGCCTTCTCGTGAAGCCGGGACTCGAAGACGGCCACGCCGGCCTTCCCCCGGTCCTTCGCCAGGTACATCGCCACGTCGGCGTTGCGCAGGATCTCCGCACTTGACAGCGGCTGGTCACGCGGCGAGGGGGTGCCGTCGTCGATGGGAGCGGCGATGTCGGGACCCCGGGCGTCCGGTCCGCTCGCCGCCACGCCGACGCTCACACCGACTACGACCTCGCCGCCGGACAGGGAGATCGGCTCCGACACCGAGGCGACCACCCGGGCGGCGACGTCGAGCCCCTCGGCGAGGGACGCACCCTCCATGAGGATGGCGAACTCGTCGCCGCCGAGCCGGGCGACGGTGTCACCGATCCGCAACGAGGCCTGGACCCGCTCGGCGACGTGGATGAGAACCTGGTCGCCGACGTCGTGGCCGGAGCGGTCGTTGACGTTCTTGAAGTCGTCGAGGTCGCAGAAGAGGACGACGATCTCCGCGTCGGTCGCTCCCTGCCGCTCGATCGCGTGCGCCAGGCGGTCGTTGAACAGGCGCCGGTTGGCCAGACCGGTCAGCGGGTCGTGCAGCGCCTGGTGGGTCAGCTGGTCCTCCAGGGCGACACGGTCGGTGACGTCCCGCACCGTCAGGACGAACCCCCTGACGGCGCTGTTGGCCACCAGGTTCACCAAGCTGCCCTCGACCTGACGCGCCCGACCGTCGGCATGGTTGATGCGCAGGCGTACGGCGTGTTCGTCGTTCGGGGCGCTGTTGACAAGGTGCTGGGCAAGGAGCCGGGCATCGTCAGGGGCCACGATCGAGAGCAGCCGGCGGCCGGTGAGCTCCTCGGCCGACAGGCCGACGACTGCGAGGGCCGACGACGTCGCGTAGGTGATGGTCGTGGAGGCGTCGAGGACCGCGACCAGGTCGGAGGCGTTGTGCACCAGCGCAGCCAGCCGCTGCTCGCTGACCGAGGAGGCCTGCTGCTCGGTGATCTGACGCTGTAGCTCACGGTGCCGGCCCACGAGCCGACGGAACCACACCATCCACCCCAGCGAGACGACGACGAGCAGGGCCGCGTAGATGAGGTTGGCCTGGACGTCGATGGTGTGCGCCTGCCCAGCCAGCCGCTCCCGGACCGCGTCGGCCGTCGTCCGCACCGCCAGCAGGCTCCGAGGGTCCGCCGGTGCGGCAGACAGGGCACGCGTGGCCTCCCGGAGCCCCTCGAGCTGGCCGCTCGGCACTCCGGCTCCCAACAGGCGTGGCACCGCGGCATCCACGAGAACAGAGGCCCGGGAGCCGCCGACCTCCTCGAGGCCGCTCGCCAGCTCGACCGCCAGGGTGTGCTGCGCCCGGACGGGCGCCCCTCGCGAGTAGACAGAGCTGAGGAACATGAACTCAGCAGCGACGATCGCCACCGTCACGACCACGGTCAGCACACCACGGGCACGGTCAGACTTGGCCACTTGCTCCCCCATCCTTCGAAAACGAAGACACCCGGTGGCCCCGATGATTCGCCAGAGCCATCGGCCGCTCGACCCCCCACCTGAGCGGAACGCCGGGCACCGCGCCCGCATGTGTCTCGAGCGGCCTTGCGCTCCCTACACGCTGCACAGGGCAAGGTCCGTGGACCCACGGCGCGATACGTGCACAGCGCGCTGATGTGCTGGATCGCCCTCGACCGCGGGATCTCGTTGGCTACCCGCGAAAGACCCCCGGATCCGCGCCACCGGGGAGCTCCTCGGGAACATCCCCCATGCCTTCAGCCACCTCGGTCTCGTCCTCGCCGCGCAAGCCCTCGCCGAGGCCACCGAACGCCGGGCCTCACGTTCCGCGTGACCTGAGAGGCGGTTGTCGTGCTTGTCAGGTGGTAGTCACGGCGTGCGTGCGCAGCCGTTGCTGCAGAAACGACGGTCGATCGGCTCCCGCAGACAAGACCCACGAGACATCGGCAGCGACGAGGCGATCCGGATGCTGCACCTCTACGTCGACCTCCTCGACCTCCTCGACCTGGGTGGGTCAGGTCGGGACGAGGCAGGGCCGGTCGGCGTACCGCCTCGTCGCCTCGACGACCCGGCTGAGGGTCCGTTCCACCAGATCCTGGTCGGCGTCCAGGCGTCGGAACCGCGGCACGACAGTGCTTTCGAGCCACCGCCAACGGTCATCGAACCGCGTGATGCTCGGGACCGTCCGGGTTCTCAGTGCGGCCGCGAGCCCGCCGGTCAGCGAGTAGGCGGAGAAGGACGTGAAGTATCTGACCTCCTGCCGGAGGCCGCGCACCTCGAAGGTCGTCGTCGAGCCCATCGACGCGAGCCGGGCGAAGGTGCCCGACAGACGGTCGAAGAGCGGCTGCACCACGACGCGCTGTTCGTGCTGGAGGAGCGCCAGGTTGCCGGCCCAGACCATCTCGGCACCCTCCTGCCGGGCCTGCTCCGGCGACCCCCCGTCCGACAGCACTGCGCGACCCCGGTCGATCGTCTCGAAGGCCGAGAGCAGCCCGGCATACTCGCGGTGCGGCCGCAGCAGCCGACGCAGGTCCTCCACGCCGCCGTCCGCGGTGAGGTAGGTGAGGTAGGCGAGGTGGACCCAGAAGATGTCGTCATAGATGGCGTTGTTGACCTCGCGCATCCGGTGCGCGTCCTCCGTCAACATCCGCCGGCTCAAGCTGCGCGGGAGGTCCACGTAGCCGCTGCGGTCGGCGTCCAGCCGAAAGGGGAACAGGACCAGGCGGGCGTGGTGAGAGGCGATCGCGGCCATGCCCGCCCACTTGAAGCAGGTCGGCTGCTGCGCGCGGAGCCAGGCATAGCGGGAAGAGATCTCCATGTTGCGGTGGAAGGCGCAGCACGGCGGACTCAGCAGGGCGTCGGCCGCGGCACGCCAGCCTGCCACGCTGTCAGGCGATCCGTTGGGGAGCGCGCCCTGCAGAGATCCCATGGTCGGTTCCCCTCCTTGGCCACCGGGTCGTCGTCGGCACAACTGGACGCCGAACTGAGCCCAGTGTGTACCCGGCCGGGCCGGTGATCCCATGCTCGGACCCTTACGAAGGGCCGACGCTGAGGCAGTGGGACGTGACGCCCTCGATATGACGAGGTTGCGAGCTGGCACCCGACGAAGACGCTCAGGCCGATGCGATGCTGGGCGGTAGTTCCTCAAGGGCGACGCCGTTCGCCCCTCCTGCCCCAACCTCCACCACACGACCCCGGCGGCGGCCCCGATCAACCAGCAAACACCGAGCAGGACGAACATCGTCACGTGGTTGAACGAGACGGCCACCTCCGCGAGGAGCACCTGCCCGACGATGGCTCCAGTGCGTCCCACGCCGACCACGGCGCCGATGCCGGTCGTCGGCAGCTGGCGCCGGAGGGTCGTACGGGCGCCGTAAGGCGACCGCGATGGTCGGCCGAAGCGGCCACGTCGAAGGAGACCGATCTGGTCATGATCCCCCTGCGAATGGCCTTGTGACCGCGTGACCGCGACGGCCACACCCCGTCACGCAACCTGGAGCAGGAGGTGAGGGTCTGATCCACCACTGGGATGCTCGTCGCAGACACGTCGCTGCGGCTGACGGAGCACCTCAGGCTCGAGGAGATCCGGCCCTCCATCGGCAGCAGCAGGGGCGGGCTGTCAGCCGGGTTGCGCGGCCACGTTGTGCTCGGCGCGTTGCTGGAAGAACACCGCGGCGATGAAGAACAGCGGGACGGCTATGAACAGACCCAACGCGACGTCGACAGAGACGAAGACGAGCAATGCGGTGAGGGGGTAGACCACGATGCTGAGCAGTGCCCGGCGCCGCGAGACTCGCGAGTAGGCGACGTGGATCGGGTCGGTGAACAGGTGCGGGGCGCGGAGGAGGTAACTGTGGACAGCGATGAAGGTCAGCGGCACCATGAACCCGATTGATGCGTATAGCAGTGCGGCCGCGATCTGGTCGTGAGCGTCACCGTCGAGCAACGCGGAGGAGATGACCGCCGCCGGCCACGGAAACAGCGACGCCACCAAAAGCAGGACCAGGTTGAGACTCAGCAGGCCTGCGTCGACACCGCGGATGCGGGTGAACAGATCGTGGTGATTGATCCAGATGGCGGACACGTTCAGGAAGGCGGCAAGGTAGGCGACGTAGCTGGGCCACTGGGCACCGAGCTGGTGGGCGAAGTCGCCGGGATGAAAGTCCGAGTGGAGATCGAGAACGAGCAGGGTCACCGCGATAGCGAGCACCCCGTCGGAGAACGCCTCCACCCGAGCGCTCTCCGGGAGCCGTGGCAGGTGATCAGAACTCCTGGCCGTCATGGCATCTCCCTCTGAGCTCTGAAGCTGGCCTGTACCGCCGACGAGATTGCCGAGCGGTGGGGTAATCACGGTGCGAGGTGTGCTTGCAGACTTTCGGTCATGACGGCCAGTAGCCGTTGCAGGTCGGTGTGCTGCTTGGCGGTCAGCCGCTCGACGGCTATCCGGTCGATTCGCTGTCGTAGCGATTGCACAACGTCCTGAACCTGGCGAGCCCGGTCGGTGAGGTAGATCAGCTGCCGTCGGCGGTTCGTCTCGTCGATCACTCGGCTGACGAGCCCGTCACGCTCCATCCGGCGCAACGTGAGCGCCATCGTCGGTTGCTCCACTCCCGCGACCTTGGCAAGCTCGCTCTGGGTGCGACCGTCTTGCTCGTAGAGCGCCAGCAATGCGGGCAGCTGACCGGGACTCACGCCGTGTGGCGCGAGGTCTGCGGCGATGGCCTGGCCGGTAAGCCGGGCGACAAGGTTGACCCGGTAGCACACCATCTCCTGCGCCGAGGACGGCGACGGATCGGGAGTGCTCTTGCGCCGGTTCTCCACTGCTGTACTCCTTGACACCGATTCACAGCACGCTATTGTTACTAACAGATAGCACACTATGACTGTAGCGGTCCGATCACCGGGACGTTGGGAGACCGGCGCGTCCATCGACCGGGCCCCCATCGGAAAGGCGTGGCGGGCATGGCAACGGCGATCACTTACTCGAACTTCGGCGGACCGGAGGTCCTCCACGTCAGCCAGGTCGAGCCGATGGCCCCGGGACCTGGCCAGATCCGGGTTCGGGTGCGGGCAACCACCGTGAACGGGATCGACGTGAAGCTTCGGCGAGGGATGAACCCGAAGGCGAGTTTTCCAGTCATTCCGGGACTCGATGTAGCCGGCATGATCGATGAGGTCGGCGACGGGGCGAGCGCCACGATCGATGCAGAGATCCTCGGCGTGGCCGACGGAGGGTCCTACGCCGAGCTTGCGCTCGTGAGCCACTGGGCCAGCAAGCCGGCCGACCTCAGTTGGGAGCTCGCCGCGGCCATCCCGACCGTGGGGGAGGCGGCGTATCGAGCACTGAAGCATCTCGATCTGCGTCCGGGCGAGACGCTGCTGGTCACCGGTGCCGCCGGAAGCGTCGGCGGGCTCGCCACCCAGCTGGCTGTGTCCCGCGGCGTGCGGGTGATCGGCTCGGCGTCCGCAGCGGATCAGGACCGGCTGCGCTCCTATGGCGCCGTCCCGGTGCGCTACGACCAGGACTGGGTCAGCGAGGTCCGCGGGCTTGCCCCGGACGGCGTGGACGCGGCGCTGGACACCGCCGGCGCCGGCGTGCTGCCCCAGCTCATCGAACTGGCCGGTGGCGTGCTGCGGGTGATCACGATCGCCGACGTGGGTGCTCAGCAGCTCGGCGTGCGGTTCACTGGCGGCGACCCGGGCGATCGGGCCTGGGAGTCACTCAAGCAGCTTGCCTCACTGGCATCATCGGGCCAGCTCGACCTGCCTATCGACCGAAGCTACGCACTGACCGATGCGGCTGCGGCGCACGCGCACTTCGAGTCCGGACACCGCTCGGGAAAACTGGTCCTGACGGTCTGAGAGTGAACGACCTGAGCGTGCTCACGTCAGCCCAGGTCAGCGTGCCGGGCCACCCGATGGTGGGCCACCGGCCCACCGTTGAACCGACAGTTCGCCGACTTCGTCGCCGCCGTGCCCCGACGTGCCCGGGGCGCATGTCGAGGTCGTTGATGGCGGTAGCCACGGAACCCCGGCCGACGATCCGACCAGGTCCGCCGCCGTACGGCAGGCCTTCGCTGACATCCTGACCTGCCTGAACCCGGCTCACGGAGGTGGGTCATAC
Source organism: Actinomycetota bacterium (assembly GCA_030853445.1). Taxonomy (GTDB): domain Bacteria; phylum Actinomycetota; class Actinomycetes; order Actinomycetales; family Dermatophilaceae; genus Lapillicoccus. The sequence goes on from JALYVC010000423.1 coordinate 6,927, forward strand.
CGGCTCTCCTGTGGGGGAATGATGCGCGCATTAGGTTCGTCCTATTATCACCTCATAAGGCATGTGGCTTGGTTGTGCCGAAATCGAGTTCGTTACCCGTCTGACTAGCTACCGGGGATACCCGGGCGTCGATCCGGGGTACACGATGGTTGTGCCTCGTCGACGTCAGGACTCGAGCCCTTGACTCCCATAGCGGACGATGAAGGCTCGCCGGCCTCCTCGACCAACGACTGGCCGCCGATCGTGGCGGTGTTGGTCGTGGTCCCGGCCCATGACGAACAGGAGAGGATCGGGCGGTGCGTGCGATCGGTGCGTCAGGCGGCCGAGGCCGTT
>JALYVC010000426.1 GCA_030853445.1 Actinomycetota bacterium
GACGGCCTCGACACACTCGTGGCGCGCGGCGGCGGGACCACCGCCGTCACGCTTTGGCCTTGACCGTCTCGGCGACGGCAGGCATCACCTTGTCGCCGTAGATCTGCAAGGTGTGGTCCTTGTCGTCGTGTTGCAGGTAGATACTGAACTGATCGACGCCTAGCTCTTTCAGGGCCAGCATCCGCTCGATGTGCATCTCGGCAGGGCCGACGATGCAGAAGCGATCGACGATGTCGTCGGGTACGAACTGGGTGTGGACGTTGCCGGCCTGGCCGTGCTCGTTGTAGTCGTAACCCTGCCGCCCTTTGATGTAGTCCGTGAGCGCCTGTGGCACAGCTCCGCTCTGGTCGCCGTAGCGGGAGACGATGTCGGCGACGTGGTTGCCGACCATCCCCCCGAACCATCGGCACTGCTCACGGGCGTGGGCGAGGCCCTCGGCGCTGCCGTCGGTGACGTAGGCCGGGGCGGCGACGCAGATGGTCACGCCGGCCGGGTCGCGACCGGCGCGTTCCGCCGCCTCGCGCACCGCCGCGATCGACCACTTCACGACCGACGGGTCCGCCAGCTGCAGGATGAAGCCGTCGGCGACCTCACCCGCGAGGGCGAGGGCCTTCGGCCCGTAGGCCGCGACCCACACCGGCAGTCGCGACCCCCGGCTCCAGGGGAAGCGCAGGGTGCTGCCCCGGTGCTCGACCGCCTCACCGTTGGCCAGTCCCCGGATCACCCCGATCGACGCCCGCAGGTCGGCCAGGGTGACGGGGGCGCCGTTGATGACGCGCACGGCCGAGTCACCGCGCCCGATCCCGCAGACCGTGCGGTTGCCGAACATGTCGTTAAGGGTGGCGAAGAGGGAGGCCGTGACCGTCCAGTCCCGGGTGGCGGGGTTGGTGACCATCGGCCCCACCGTCACCCGGTGCGTCGCCGAGAGGATCTGGCTGTAGACGACGTAGGGCTCCTGCCACAACAGGTGGGAGTCGAAGGTCCACACGTGCGAGAAACCGTAGGTCTCCGCGCGCTGCGCGAGGTCGACGACCCGCCAGGCCGGGGGGTCGTTCTGCAGGACGACACCGAAGTCCATGCGCCGCTCAGATCAGGTTCTGCGAGAGGCTGCGCCGCACGAACTGGCCGTGTGACCTCGACCCCACGTATCCGGAGCCGTCGACGACCACCTCGCCGCGTGACATGACGAGGTCGACGTGACCGTCGATCTCCCAGCCCTCCCAGGCCGAGTAGTCCATGTTCATGTGGTGGGTGCGCCCCTCCCCCAGGCCGATCGACGTGTGACCCTGCGGGTCGTAGAGCACGATGTCGGCGTCGGCGCCCGCGGTGACGACGCCCTTGCGGCCGTGGAGACCGAACATCCGGGCCGGCGTCGTGCAGCAGACGTCCACCCAGCGCTCAAGGCTGATCCGGCCGTCCTTCACCCCCTGGAAGAGCAGGTCCATCCGGTGCTCGACCGAGCCGATACCGTTGGGGATTTTGGAGAAGTCGCCGACTCCCAGCTCCTTCTGGTCCTTCATGCAGAACGGGCAGTGGTCGGTCGACACCGAGGTGACGTCGCCGGTGCGGATGAACTTCCACAGCTCGTCCTGGTGCCCGTCGGCCCGGGAGCGCAGCGGGGTCGAGCAGACCCACTTGGCCCCCTCGAAGCCACCCCACTGCTCGCTGCTGGCCCCGAGCTGCTCCTCGAGCGAGAGGTACAGGTACTGCGGGCAGGTCTCTCCGAAGACGTTCTGGCCGGCGCCGCGGGCCGCAGCGATCTGGGCGAGGGCCTGCTTGGCCGAGACGTGCACGACGTAGAGGGGGGCGCCGGTGACGTCGGCCAGCATGATCGCGCGGTGGGTCGCCTCCTCCTCCATCTGCCAGGGCCGGCTGGTGCCGTGGAAGTACGGCGCGGTGTCGCCGCGCTGCAGGGCCTGCTGCACGAGCACGTCGATGGCAGAGCCGTTCTCGGCGTGCATCATGATCAGGCTGCCGTTCTCGGCACCCTTCTGCATGGCCTGCAGGATCTGGCCGTCGCTGGAGAGGAAGACCCCCGGGTAGGCCATGAAGAGCTTGAAGCTCGTGATGCCCTCACCGACCAGCTCGTCCATCGCCTTGAGGGACTCGTCGTTGACGTCGCCGATGATCTGGTGGAAGGCGTAGTCGATCGCGCAGCTACCTGCCGCCTTGTCGTGCCAGGCAGCCACCTGGTCCTGCACCCGCTGCCCGTGCGACTGCACGACGAAGTCGACGATGGTCGTCGTACCTCCCCAGGCCGCGGCCCGGGTGCCGGTCTCGAAGGTGTCACTGGCCGACGTGCCGCCGAACGGCATCTCCATGTGGGTGTGGGCGTCGATCCCCCCGGGGATGACGTACTTCCCCGTCGCGTCGATGGTGCGGTCGACCGTGATGGGGCCGAGGGCGCGCGAACCCGGAGCGATGACGGCGGCGATGGTCTCGCCGTCGACGAGCACGTCCTGCAGGGCTGAGCCGGTGGAGGTGACGACGGTGCCGCCGGTGACGAGCGTCTTCACGGCCGGGTCGTCCTCTGGTAGCTGTCGGGCCGACGGTCGCGGTAGAACTGCCAGTCGCGGCGCACGGTCGTCACGAGGTCGAGGTCGAGGTCGCGGATGACGACCTCCTCCTGGTCGGTCGAGGCGATGTCGCCGACGACGTTGCCGCGCGGGTCCACGAAGTACGACGACCCGTAGAAGTGGGGGGCGTCCGGTCCGAACTCGGCGACCTCCTGCCCGATGCGGTTGTTGGCGGCCACGAAGTACTGGTTCGCCGCGGCCGCGGCCGGCTGCTCCAGCTCCCACAGCCGGTTCGACAGACCGGGCTTGGTGGCCGAGGGGTTGAAGACGATCTGGGCCCCGCCGAGGCCGAGCTCGCGCCAGCCCTCGGGGAAGTGCCGGTCGTAGCAGATGTAGACCCCGACCTTGCCGACCGCGGTGTCGAAGACGGGGTAGCCGAGGTTGCCGGGACGGAAGTAGAACTTCTCCCAGAACGCCGGCAGGTTGGGTAGGTGGTGCTTGCGGTAGCGCCCGAGCAAGGTGCCGTCGGCGTCGATCACGGCAGCGGTGTTGTAGTACTCCCCCTCGTTGGCGACCTCGTAGATCGGCAGGATGACGACGATGCCGAGCTCCTTGGCCAGCGCCATGAAGCGCTCCGTCGTCGGCCCGGGGATCGGCTCGACGTAGTCGTAGTACTTCGGGTCCTGCACCGCGCCGAAGTACGGCCCGTAGAAGAGCTCCTGGTAGCAGATGACCTGGGCGCCGTCGGCGGCCGCGGTGCGGGTCAGCTCCTCGTGCCTGGCGATCATCGAGTCCTTGTCACCGGTCCACTCGACCTGCGTGATCGCTGCTCGGACGACGGACATCGTGCCTCCCGTGGGTGGTTCGACGAGGTGGTGCCGACCCTCCGTGGCGGCGGGCGAGTGGTCAACCTAGCGGCTAAGTGTTTCGCGAGGAAGAGATCGGCGGAACAAATGTCTCGGCCCCGCGCCCGCGTGTGGCTCCTGTTCTAGACCCACCATACGAGGCATACCCAGGGCCGAGCTGGGGGCTCGTCACGCCACCGTCGCGCCGGGTCACCCATCGTCAATGCGCCCGCGCACTCTTTGTCCCCCGGAAGGTCTCGATGTCCCCCACGTCTGTCACCGCACCCGCAATCACCGCGCCGCCCTCGATGTCCCGCCGGGTCGCCGCCGAGGTCATCGGCACCTTCTGGCTGGTCCTGGCCGGCTGCGGCACGGCCGTACTGGCTGCCACGGCCACGGCCGACACCTCCGGGGGCTCGCTCTTCGTCGGCGTCGGCTACGTCGGGGTCGCGCTGGCCTTCGGACTCGCCGTCACGACCATGGCCTACGGCGTGGGCCACATCTCCGGTGGCCACTTCAACCCCGCAGTGAGCCTCGGGCTGGCCGCTGCGGGTCGGCTCGCGTGGCGCGACGTGCCAACCTACGTCGTCGCTCAGCTCGTGGGTGCGATCGCGGCCTCGGCGGTGCTCTTCGCCGTTGCCTCGGGCCGGCCGGGCTTCTCGGCCTCGGCGTCGGGGTTCGCCACGAACGGGTACGGCGACCGTTCCCCGCAGCACTTCTCGCTGACCGCGGGCCTGGTCACCGAGGTGGTACTCACGGCGGTCTTCCTCGTCGTCATCCTCGGCTCAACGGACACCCAGGCCCCGAAGGGCTTCGCCCCGCTGGCGATCGGCCTCACCTTGACCCTGATCCACCTGGTGTCGATCCTGGTGACCAACACCTCGGTCAACCCCGCACGCTCGATCGCTCCCGCGATCTTCGCCGGGAGTGGGGCCCTCGGCCAGCTGTGGCTCTTCATCCTCGCGCCGGTCGTCGGTGCCCTCGTCGCGGGTGTCCTCTATCCGAGGGTGCTCGGACAGGACCTCGACCCCGTGCCGCTGCGGGTCACCGCCGAGAGCTGAGCCCGGCCGGCGGGTCAGCCTGGCGCTCAGGACTGGGACGACGGCCGCCGGCCGCTGGCCGCCGGCCCCTCACCAGGGGCTGGGAGAGTAGTCCTTGAGAAAGCAGCCGTGGAGGTCCTCGCCGGCCTCGCCGCGCACGATCGGGTCGTAGACCCGGGCGGCACCGTCGACGAGGTCGAGGGGGGCGTGCCACCCCTCCCCCGCCAGCCGCAGCTTCTCGTCGTGCGGTCGCTCGTCGGTGATCCAGCCGGTGTCCACGGCGGTCATCAGGATGCGGTCGGTGCTGAACATCTCGCCCGCGGAGGTGCGGGTGAGCATGTTGAGGGCAGCCTTGCTCATGTTGGTGTGCGGGTGGCCAGCGCCCTTGTAGCGCCGCGAGAACTGGCCCTCCATCGCGCTGACGTTGACGACGTAGGCACGCCTGGCCCCCGCGGCCACGGCGGCCCGCATCGAGGCCCGCAGCCGTGACACCAGCAGGAAGGGTGCAGTCTGGTTGCACAGCTGCACCTCGAGCAGCTCGAGGGGGTCGACCTCGTCGACGTGCTGGGTCCACGAGTTGGTGCGCTGCAGGTCGGGCAGCAGGCCACCGGCGTCGACCGCGGTGCCGGCGGCGTGTCGCTCGAGGGAGGCGTGTCCGGCGCTGAGGGCGAGGGACGTCAGCTCGGCCGCGGTCTTCGAGGCGAGGGCGTCGGACCCGCTCTCGCCGTCATGGTGGGCGACGACGTGCTCGCGCAGGGCGCCGGCGATCGCGGCCGGGTGGGCGTCGCTGACGCGGTCGAAGGTGACCATCTCGGGCAGGGCGACGCCTGTCGGCAGCGGTGCCGACTCCATCTCGACCAGCTGGGAGTAGGCGCCCGGCGATCGACGGACGGTCTGGCACGCGTTGTTGACCAGGATGTCGAGCGGGCCGGCCGCTGCGACCTCGTCGGCGAGCGACACCACCTGGGTGGGGTCACGCAGGTCGATACCGACGACCTTGAGCCGGTCGATCCACTCGGCGCTGTCCTCGAGCGCCGAGAAGCGGCGCACCGCGTCGTGCGGGAAGCGCGTCGTGATGGTCGTGTGCGCGCCGTCCCGCAGCAGGCGCAGGGCGATGTACATGCCGATCTTGGCCCGCCCACCGGTGAGCAGCGCACGCTTGCCCGAGAGGTCGGTGCGCTGGTCGCGCCTGGCGTGCGACATGGCCGAGCAGTCGGGGCAGAGCCAGTGGTAGAAGGCGTCAACGAGGGTGTAGTCGGCCTTGCAGATGTAGCATCCGCGCGGGTTGACCAGCTCACCGGCGAAAGCGCCGGAGACGTTGGACACCAACGGGATCCCCCGGGTCTCGTCGTCGATGCGCACGGCCGACCCGGTAGCCGTGAGCTCGGTGAGGGCGCGGTCGTGGGCCACGTCCGCCGCCCGGGCCCGGGCCTTGCGGTCCTTCTTCACCGACTTGTACATCTGGGCCGTAGCGCGCTTGATCGACTGGATGTCGCGGTGGCCCGCGGGCAGCTCGTGCAGCTGCCCGATCACCCGCAGGGCGATGGCCATCTCCGCGGGGTCGACCCCGGGGTCGCTCGGCGGTGCGGCGGGCGAGAGCGGGTCGGTCACCGCGCGAGCCTACGCTGGGGCCCGACATGCACTGCGACTACTTCGATGCCGGCCGCTGCCGCTCCTGCGCCCTGATGGGCGTCCCGTATGCGGTGCAGCTCGCCGACAAGCAGGCCGGGGTCGAGGCCGCTCTGCGCGCCGTCGCCCCCGGGGCGACCTGGCACGAGCCCTTCGCCGGCGCCGAGTCGGGCTTCCGCAACAAGGCCAAGCTCGTCGTCGGTGGCCGGGCGGGTGGCGTCACCCTCGGCATCCTCGACGGCGACCGCCGGGGAGTCGACCTGCGCCGGTGCGGTCTGCACGAGCCCGCCCTGCGCGCGGTGCTGCCCACCCTTGCGCAGATCCTCGACGACCTCGGGCTCGAGCCCTACGACGTGCCCGCCCACCGAGGTGAGCTGAAGTACCTGCTGCTGACCGCCTCTCCTGACGACGAGCTGATGCTGCGCCTCGTGCTGCGCACCCGACACCACCTCGGGGCCGTGCGAGACGCGCTGCCGCAGCTGATGGCCCGGGTGCCGGGGCTGCGGGTGGTGTCGGTCAACCTCCACCCGGAGCACAAGGCGGTGCTCGAGGGTGACACCGAGGTCGTCCTGACCTCAGCGACCGATCTGCCGATGCGGGTGGCCGGCCTCACCCTGCACCTGCGTCCGCGCAGCTTCTTCCAGACCAACACCGTCGTGGCGGCCGGGCTCTACGAGCAGGCGAGGGCGTGGGTCGAGGCAACCTCTCCCGCTACGCTGTGGGACCTCTACTGCGGGGTGGGCGGTTTCGCCCTGGCCGCGGCGACCACCGACTCGCCACCGGCCCACGTGCTCGGGGTGGAGGTGTCTGAGGAGGCGGTCGACAGTGCGCGCCGCAGCGCCGACGCCCTCGGGCTCGGCGCTGTCGTCGACGTCGTCGCAGGGGACGCCACCCTGGTCACCCACGGCGCGCGCCCGGCGGCCGACCTCGTCGTGGTCAACCCGCCCCGACGCGGCATCGGCGACCTCGCCGGATGGCTGGAGGCCTCGTCGGTCGGTCACGTCGTCTACTCGAGCTGCCGGGTCGAGTCGCTCGCTCGCGACCTCGCCGCGATGCCCTCCCTGAGGGTGCGCGAGGCGCGCCTGTTCGACATGTTCCCCCAGACGACCCACCACGAGGTGATGGTGCGGCTCGAGCGCCGCTGACGGCCTGCGGCTGTGCGCCGGGACAGCACCTACAGTGGCTGCTCGTGTCCCCACCGTCCGGCTTGCGTGCGCAGAAGAAGGCGGACAACCGGCGTCGCCTCGCCGAGTGCGCCTTCCGCCTGTTCGTCGAGCGCGGGTTCGACGCCGTCACCGTCGCCGACATCGCCGCCGCAGCGGGGGTCTCGGTCACGACGCTCTTCTCCTACTTCCCCGTCAAGGAGTCCCTCGTCTTCGACGTCAACCTCCGTCAGTCGGCCGGGCTCATCGAGGCGGTGAGGAGCAGGAGCCCCGGCACCCCCGTCGTCGACGCCGTCGAGGCGCACGCATCGGCCACCCTGGGCGCGATGGGCTACGACCCGGTGGTCAGCGCCCAGTTCGTCCGTCTGCTGCAGGAGACGCCCGCCCTGCAGGAGCACATCGGACAGACGCTCCTGCGCCAGTGGGCTCCTGACCTGGTGCAGGCCCTGCGCGAGACCGTCCCCGACCTCGACGAGATGGGGGCCGTCATCTGTGCCCGCCACCTGTTGTCAGCGCTGTTCCTGGTCACGACGTTCCTCGACGCGGCCGTGGTCCCCCGGGTCTTTGCGCCGCTGCGGGTGGGGTACGGGCGGCTGGGCGCCTGACCGGTCGCGCTCCCGGCCGGGGGGTGACCGGGCGCACGACCGGTGGCCACGTCGTGGAAGCGCTCCCCCGAGCGGAGAACTTCGACGACGGCCACGGCCCGGGCGCTGCCATGCAAAAGTGTAGTCACTACAGTTTTTCGTGCGGCACCCCCCAACCCGAAGGTGGTCTCCACCGCCTAGCGTGGGGGGATGACGACCTCGACTGCCGATGGCGACCTGCACCACCTGTCGGACGGCGTCACGCTGCCGGCCACGGGGCTCGGGACCTATCCCCTCGCGGGAGAGGACGGCATCCGGGCGATGGTGTCCGCGCTGGAGGTGGGGTACCGATACCTCGACTCGGCGGTCAACTACGGCAACGAGGGCGAGGTCGGTGAGGCGCTGCGCCGCTCAGGTCTGCCGCGTGACCAGGTACAGGTCGCGACGAAGATCCCCGGGCGTCTCCACGCCGAAGCGCTCGCCCGCACGTCCCTGGAAGACTCCGCCCGGGCCCTCGGGGTCGAGCAGATCGACGTCGCCCTCATCCACTGGCCGAACCCCAGCCAGGACCTCTACCCCGAGGCCTGGCGGGCCCTCGTCGCCGCCCAGCGCGACGGGCTGGTGCGCACCATCGGCGTCAGCAACTTCACGCAGGCCCACCTGGAGCGGGTCATCGCCGACAGCGGGGTGGTTCCCGCCCTCAACCAGGTCGAGCTGCACCCGCGCTTCCCGCAGGCCCGGATGCGCGAGGTGCACGCCCGCCTCGGCATCCTCACCCAGGCCTGGAGCCCGCTCGGCAAGTCGACCGCTCCGTTCGACGAACCGGCCGTGGCCTGCGCCGCAGTGTCGTACGGCGTCACCCCGGCGCAGGTCGTGCTGCGTTGGCACCGGCAGCTGGGGACGATGCCGGTGCCCAAGTCGGCCTCGCGGGAGCGCCAGCGCGCCAACCTCCACCTGCCCGACTTCACGCTCACCGACGACGAGATGGCGGCGATCAGCGCCCTGGCCAGCGACGACGGACGCCGCTTCGGGGGCGACCCCGACACCCACGAGGAGATGTAGGCGGGTGGACCTGCCCGTCATGCCCCCGGTGAAGCCGATGCTGGCCAAGCCGGCCGCCGACATCCCGGCGGGCCAGCTCTACGAGCCGAAGTGGGACGGCTTCCGCTCGGTCGTCTTCCGTGACGGCGACGAGGTCGAGATCGGCAGCCGCAACGAACGGCCCCTGACCCGCTACTTCCCCGAGGTCGCCGACGCCGTCCGGGCGACGCTGCCACACAAGTGCGTCGTCGACGGCGAGATCGTCATCGTCGACGCCGACGGTGTCCTCGACTTCGACGCCCTACAGCTGCGGCTGCACCCGGCCGCCAGCCGGGTGCGGCTGCTCGCCGGGCAGACCCCGGCGGCCTTCGTGGCCTTCGACCTGCTGGCCCTCGGCGACGACGACCTGACCGGGCTCCCGTTCCTCGAGCGCCGGGGGCTGCTCGAGTCGCTGCTGCCGACCGCCGGAACGGGCGGGACGGGCGGGCTCGCGGGCCTGCACGACCGGGTGCACCTCACCCCGCTGACCACCGAACCCGAGGTCGCGCGCGACTGGTTCGAGCGCCTCGAGGGAGCGGGTCTCGACGGTGTGGTCGCCAAGCGGCCCGACCTGACGTACCAGCCCGACAAGCGGGTGATGACCAAGGTCAAGCACGTGCGCACCCTCGACTGCGTGGTGGCGGGCTACCGCCCCCACAGCTCCGGTCCCGACGCCGTCGGCTCGCTCATGCTGGGCCTGTACGACGAGGCGGGCCGTCTCGACTCGCTGGGCGTCATCGGGGCGCTGCCGATGGCGAGGCGGCGTGCCCTGGTGAGCGAGCTCGCTCCCTACGTCACCGACCTGGCCGGGCACCCCTGGGACTGGGGCGGGCACGCCGACGGGCTGACCGAGGCCCAGCGCAAGGCCTTCGGCAGCCGGTGGAACGCCGGCAAGAGCCTGGCCTTCGTGCCGCTGCGGCCCGAGCTCGTCGTGGAGGCCCGCTACGACTACCTCGACGGTGGCCGTTTCCGGCACACGGCGCAGTTCCAGAGGTGGCGTCCGGACCGGCAGGCCCGCTCGTGCACCTGGGAGCAGGTCGAGCGACCCGCGCCGGTCGACATCCGTGGGGTGCTGGCCTCGCCGTAGGCTGCGTCGCATGAGCGACTTCCCCACACCGACGTGGCTGCCCGACCCGGAGGCAGTGGCCTCGGCGCAGATCACCGCCTTCTCCCGCCTCGCCAGTGAGCGGGCCGGACGCGACCTCACGGCCTACGCCGACCTGCAGGCGTGGTCGGCCAGCGAGCTGGAGGAGTTCTGGAGGGCGGTGTGGGACTTCTTCGACGTGCAGGCCGACGTCGTCGGTGACGTCGTGCTGGTCGAGCCGGCTGACGGGCCGGCGATGCCGGGAGCGACCTGGTTCCCCGGCACCCGGCTCAACTACACCGCCAACGTCTTCCACGGTCGGCCCGCCGACGGCATCGCGATCCGGGGGCTCCAGGAGGACGCGACGACCGACGAGGTGACGTGGGGCCGGCTCGAGGGGGAGGTCGGCGCCCTCGCGGCGGCCATGCGCGAGGCGGGCGTCGGGGTGGGCGACCGCGTGGTCGGCTACGTACCCAACGCGCCCGAGGCGGTCGCCGCCTTCCTGGCCACGGTCAGCCTCGGGGCCATCTGGTCGGCGTGCGGGATGGACTACGCGGCCGATGCGGCCCTGGCCCGCTTCCACCAGCTCGACCCGGTGGTGCTGGTCACCGCCAACGGCTTCCGGCTCGGCGGCAAGGTCGTGCAGCGGCACGACGCGGTGGCGGCGATCCGCGCCGGCCTGCCCACCGTGAGCATGACGATCGCCCTCAACCGCGACCTGGCTGCTCCGGTGCCCGACGCCCTCGACTACGCCCAGGTCGTCGCGACCCCGAGCCCGCTGGAGCCGGTGCCCGTCGACTTCGAGCACCCCCTGTGGGTGCTGTTCTCCTCCGGCACGACCGGGCTGCCCAAGGGCATCGTCCACGGACACGGCGGCGTCGTGCTCGAGCACCTGAAGGCGCTGGCGCTGAACAAGAACGTCTCCGCCGCCGACGTCTTCTGGTGGTTCACCACCCCCAGCTGGATGATGTGGAACCTGCAGATCGGCGGGCTCCTGGTGGGCGCGACCATCGTCACCTACGACGGCAGCCCGGCCTACCCCTCGACCGACGCCGTATGGATGCTGGCCGCCCGCGAGGGGGTGACGGTCCTCGGCACGAGCCCGGGCTACGTCGCCGCCTGCGCCAAGGCGGGGTGCGTGCCGAAGGACGAGCACGACCTGCACCGGCTGCGCAGCGTCGGCGTCACCGGCTCGACCCTGCCGACGCCGTCGTACCACTGGCTCGCCGAGCACCTTCCCGCCGGCGTGCAGGTGATGCCGACCTCGGGTGGCACCGACGTCGCGGCCGGCTTCGTCGGGGGCGCACCGTCGGTGCCCGTGTGGCCCGGTGAGATCAGCGCGGCGGCCCTCGGGGTGGCCCTCGACGCCTTCGACGAGCACGGAGCCAGCGTGCGCGGCCGGGTCGGCGAGCTGGTCGTCACCCGCCCGATGCCGACGATGCCGCTGCACTTCTGGAACGACCCCGACGGCAGCCGGCTGCGGGAGGCCTACTTCGACACCTACCCCGGGGTGTGGCGCCACGGCGACTGGATCACGATCACCGAGCGCGGGTCGGTCACCATCCACGGCCGCTCCGACGCCACGCTGAACCGCAACGGGGTGCGGATGGGCAGCGCCGACATCTACGAGGTCGTCGAGCAGCTGCCCGAGGTCACCGAGGCGCTCGTGGTGGGCATCGAGGAGGAGGACGGGGGCTACTGGATGCCGATGTTCGTCCACCTCGCCGAGGGGGTCGAGCTCGACGCCGACCTCGACCAGCGGCTGCGCCAGGAGATCCGCCGGCACGCCTCGCCCCGGCACGTCCCCGACGACATCGTCGCGGTGCGCGGCATCCCCCACACCCGCACCGGCAAGAAGCTCGAGGTGCCGGTCAAGCGGATGCTCCAGGGGTCGGTGGTCGGCGCGGCCTTCGACCCGGGCGGCGTCGACGACCCGTCACTCGTCGACGACCTCCTCGCCGTCGGTGAGCGACGGCGTGCCGCCGCCCGGGGCCCGGCGACCGCGACGTGACGACCCGCACAGCGGCCGGTCCGGGGCACCGTCTGCCGTCGGCGCCCGGTATCCGCTAGCGTCACGGTCATGTCCCAGCTGACCCTCAACGCCCGCCCGCGCGTCCTCGGTGACGTCATCCCCGGTGGCGCCGTCCGCGACGTCTCCCTCGTCCTCGGCGGGGCCGGCCTGATCGGGGTCGCCGCCCAGATCGTGGTCCCGCTCAGCTTCACCCCGGTGCCGCTGACCCTGCAGACCCTGGCCGTCCTGCTCGTCGGGGCCAGCCTGGGCACGGTCCGCGGCTTCGCGGCCCTGTCGGTCTACGCCGCCGTCGGCATCGCCGGGGTGCCGTGGTTCGCCCACGGAGGGCACGGGTTCGGCGGCGCCTCCTTCGGCTACGTCCTCGGCTTCTGGCTCTCCGCGCTGGTCGTCGGACGGCTGGCCGAGAGGGGCGCCACCCTCAGCACCTGGAGGACCGCGGGCACCATGCTCGCGGGCAACGCCGTGATCTACGCCGTCGGCGTGCCGTGGCTCATGGCCACGGCGCACGTCGGGCTGGCCAGGGGCCTCGCGCTCGGTCTGACCCCGTTCCTCCTCGGCGACGCCATCAAGCTCGCAGTCGCCTCGGGCCTGCTGCCCAGCGCGTGGAAGCTCACCGGGCGCCGCTGAGGCATGGACCCGCCCCCCTCGACCCGCAGGCCCCGTACCGAGACCGGTGCGGGGCCTGCGGCGTGGTCGGGGGTCGCGATCGGGGTAGCGATCACGGGCTCGGGTCACGGGTCGCCATAGCCCGAAGGCCTTCGAGATGTATCGAACGGCCCAGACTGCCCCGCACGGCGGGCCCGCCTTGCCACCTCGTCAACCTTGCGGAAACATCGCCCGCCTAGGCTGCCGTCGACCGGCTCCACCCGGACCACCCGGACCACCCCGGCGCCGAACTGCACCCGTCTGCCCAAGGAGCCCGATGCACCTCACGCCCTCGGACACCGAGAAGCTGCTGCTCAGTGTCGCCGGGATGGTCGCCCGAGACCGCCTCGAGCGCGGCGTGCTGCTCAACCACCCCGAGACCGTCGCCCTGCTCAGCACCTGGGTCATCGAGCGCGCGCGGGAGGGCTCCGGGGTGGCCGAGCTGATGGAGCGCGGCCGCAGCATCCTCACCGCCGAGCAGGTGATGCCGGGCGTGCCCGAGATGATCCACGACATCCAGGTCGAGGCGACCTTCCCCGACGGTCGCAAGCTCGTGACCCTGCACCACCCGGTCGGCCCCGGCCCGGCTCCCACGACCGACGCCCCCACCTCCTGGCCGGGCGAGGTCATCGCCGCCGAGGGCACGCTCCTGCTCAATGGGCGCCCCGATGACGAGCGGATCGAGCTCGTCCTGGAGAACACCGGCGACCGACCCGTCCAGGTGGGTTCCCACGTGCACCTGCCCGACGCGAACGCGGCGCTGGCCCTCGACCGCGTGGCCGCGCACGGCTTCCGGCTCGACATCCCGTCGGGCACCTCGCAGCGCTTCGAACCCGGGGCCTCGCGGACCGTCTGGGCCGTGTCCATCCAGGGTGCGCGCCGCGTCCCCGGCATCCAGGTCAAGACGCAAGGCGAGGCACTGCTCGATGGTTGAGATCTCCCGCGCCGACTATGCCGCGCTCTACGGACCCACCACCGGCGACCAGGTGCGCCTGGGCGACACCGACCTGTGGGTGCAGGTCGAGCAGGACCACACCGTCGGCGGCGAGGAGGCGGTCTTCGGAGGCGGCAAGTCGATTCGCGAGTCGATGGCCCAGTCCGACCGCACCCGTGCCCAGGGTGTGCTCGACACCGTCATCACCAATGCCATCGTGCTCGACCACTGGGGCGTCGTGCGCGCCGACGTCGGCCTCCGCGACGGGCGCGTCGTGGCCCTCGGACGCTCGGGCAACCCCGACGTCGCCGACGGAGTGCACCCCGATCTCGTCATCGGCCCCTCGACCGACGTGATCAGCGGCGAAGGACGCATCCTCACCGCCGGCGGCATCGACAGCCACGTGCACCTGCTCTCGGTCTCCCAGGTCGTCGAGGCCCTCGCCACCGGCATCACCACGATCGGCGGAGGCGGTACGGGGCCCTCCGAGGGCACCAGGGCGACCACCGTCACCCCCGGCGCCTGGCACCTGCAGCAGGTGCACCGCGGGCTCGACCCACTCCCGGTCAACGTGCTGCTGCTCGGCAAGGGCAACACGACCAGTCTCGCCGCGCTGCGCGAGCAGGCCCTCGCCGGCGCGGGCGGCTACAAGGTGCACGAGGACTGGGGCTCCACCCCGGCCGCGATCGACGCGGCGCTCCGGTCGGCCGACGAGATGGGTCTGCAGGTCGCCCTGCACTCCGACAGCCTCAACGAGGCCGGCTTCCTCGAGTCGACCCTGCGCGCCATCGGTGGGCGCTCCATCCACGCCTTCCACGCCGAGGGTGCCGGCGGCGGGCACGCCCCCGACATCCTCAAGGTCGCCGGGCAGGCCCACATCATCCCCGGCTCGACGAACCCGACCCTGCCCCACACGGTCAACACCGTGGCCGAGCACCTCGACATGCTCATCGTCTGCCACCACCTCAACCCGGCCGTGCCGGAGGACCTCGCCTTCGCCGAGTCGCGCATCCGCGAGACGACGATCGCCGCCGAGGACGTGCTGCACGACATGGGCGCCATGTCGATCACGTCGTCCGACGCCCAGGCCATGGGCCGCATCGGCGAGGTGATCACCCGCACCTGGCAGGTCGCGCACGTGATGAAGGCCCGGCGCGGGTCGCTCGGGACCAGCCTGCCGGCCGACAACGAGCGAGCCCGGCGCTACGTCGCGAAGTACACCATCAACCCCGCGGTCGCCCACGGCATCGACCACGAGGTCGGCTCGATCGAGCCGGGCAAGATGGCCGACCTCGTGCTGTGGGACCCGCGCTTCTTCGGGATCCGCCCCGACGTCGTCATCAAGGGCGGATCGATCGTCTGGGGTGCCCTGGGCGACCCGAACGCGTCGATCCCCACCCCCCAGCCGGTGCTCATGCGCCCGACCCTCTACGAGGGGAACGGCGCCGACCTGTCCGTCAGCTTCGTGGCGTCGGCGGCGCTGGACGACGGGCTGGCCGGCCGGCTCGGGCTGCGGCGGCGGCTCGTCGGGGTCAAGCCGACGCGCGATGTCGGCAAGGCGCAGATGGTCAACAACGACTACTGCCCGGTCATCGACATCGACTCCGAGACCTTCCGGATCACCGTCGACGGCGACGAGGTGCTGCCCTCTCCTGCCGAGCGGCTGCCCCTGGCCCAGCTCTACACGATGTTCTGACCGGTCGTCCCCCGTGCCCGACCTGCTCTCGTCCTCCCCCCCGGCCGTCGCACCCGAGCTGGTGCTCATGCTGCTGGCCGATGCCCGCCTGCCGACGTCGGGTCACACCCAGTCGGGTGGCCTCGAGCCGGCCCTGCTCGGTGGGCTCGAGCCCGCGCAGGTGCGTGACTACTGCCGCACGAGGCTGGAGACCGTCACGCGCACGGAGGCCGCCGTCGCGGTGGTCGCCCGCGCCCGGGCCGTCGCCGGG
>JALYVC010000499.1 GCA_030853445.1 Actinomycetota bacterium
CGACAGCGCCATGGACGCCGCGCTGCTGCTCGCCGCCCTCGCGTCGCGCGCGGGTGACCGCGTCGACCTCATCGCCGGCGACCGCTGGGTGCGAGCCCGGGTGGGGTCGAGCAACCGCACCTCGCTCCTCGGAGAGCTCGTGCAGGCCATGTCGCCCCTCGAGCCGGCGCTGCTCGAGGCCTCGTGGCCGACGCTCGCCGCAGCGGTCTCCGACACCAGCCGCCGACGGGCCCTCGTGGTGCTGCTCACCGCGCTCGAGCCCGCTGCCGTCGAGGAGACGCTGCTGCCCACCCTCGCCGCGCTCACCGCCCACCACCGCGTCGTCGTCGCGTCGGTCGGCGACCCCGAGCTCGGCGCCATGGCCTCCCGCCGCAGCACCAGCGCCGAAGCCTACGACGCTGCGGCGGCCGAGCGCACCCTCTCCCTGCGCCAGCGCACCGCCGCCACCCTGGGCCGCCTCGGCGTGACCGTCATCGAGGCCGACCCCGAGCAGCTGCCCCCGAGGCTCGCCGACCACTACCTGCTCCTCAAGGGCCAAGGCCTCCTCTGACAAAGCCCCGCCCCCACCCCCACCCGGTCAGACCGCGGGAACGGTGTCGCCGCGGTCGGCCACCGCGACGTCTCCGGTGTCGCCGCGTCGCACGGCCCAGCGCCCGAGGGTGAAGACGTAGGTGAAGAAGCCGATCTCGGCGAGCGCCCCGATGCCGATGCGGGCCCAGGTCGGCAGGGGCGACGGGGTGACGAAGGCCTCGATGATCCCGGTGACGAAGAGGACCAGCACCAGACCGAGCGCGACCGACATCGCCGACCGCCCCTCCTGGGCGATGGCTTCGCCGCGGGTGCGGGCGCCCGGCTCGACCCACCCCCAGAAGATCTTCAGACCCGCGCCCGCAGCGACGAAGACCGCCGTGAGCTCGAGCATCCCGTGCGGCAGGATCAGGCCGAAGAAGAGGTCGGCCCGGCCGTGGCTCCACATGAGCCCCCCGATGACCGCCACGTTGAGCAGGTTGGTGAAGAGCAGGTAGACCACCGGCACCCCGAAGACGCCGAAGGCGATGCACAGGGCCGCGACCCAGGCGTTGTTGGTCCAGATCTTCAGCGCGAAGGACCCTGCGGCATACTCCGAGTAGTAGCTCGCGAAGTCGTTGTTGACCAGCTGGTCGACCTCCTGCGGTGAGATCAGGGCCGACTCGAGCTGCGGGTGGCTGACCAGCCACCAGCCCATGACGAAGGCCAGGGCGACGTTGACGACGAGCACCGTCACCCACCATCGTCGCGTGCGGTAGAGGGCGGCCGGGAAGGTGACGGTGAGGAAGCGCACGACGTCGGCCCAGGTGAAGGTGCGCGTGCCGGCCGAGCGGAGCCTGGCCTTGGCCAGGAGCGACGACAGGTGCGCCACGAGGGTCGGCTCGGGCGAGCGGGTACGGATCTCGGACAGGTGGGTCGCCACCCGCTGGTAGAGGTCGAGCAGCTCGTCGGCCTCCATCCCCGACAGCTTGCCTCGCTGCGAGGTCAGCAGGTCGAGGCGCGCCCACTCGTGCTGGTGCGCGGCGACATAGGCGTCGAGGTCCACGCCCTCACTGTATGCCGCCACCCCCGCCCCCACGTCGGCGCAGGTTAGTCTCGGGGTTCGCTGCCGACGCGGCGCGACGGCAGACGGGGGGGTGGGATGAGCACCACGAGCCAGACGGTCGGGGTGGGCGAGGACGACCTCGTCACCGGCGAGGCGGTCGCCATCGACCTGCCCCCGGCGTCGATCGGGCCGCGGATCCTCGCGGGAGTCATCGACTACGTCCTGGTGGCGGGACTGACGGTCGGGGTCTTCACGCTCGCCGCGGCCCTCACCGCGCAGGTCGACGACGCACTCGCGTCCGCCGTCGTCCTCGTCTGCACGGTGCTCGTGCTCGTCGCCGTCCCGATCGCCTTCGAGACCGTGACCCGCGGTCGCACGCCGGGCAAGATGGCGGTCGGGCTGCGGGCCGTGCGCGACGACGGCGGCCCGATCTCGTTCCGGCACGCCCTCGCTCGTGGGTTGCTGCGCTACCTCGAGGTCTACCTCTTCTACGGTGTGCCCGCCGTCATCAGCTGCGTGGTCAGCAAGCGGGGCAAGCGGATCGGCGACCTCGTGGCCGGCACCTACGTCGTGCGCGACCGGGTGACCGCCCAGCTCGCGCCGCCCCTGCCGATGCCGCCGCAGCTGGCCCACTGGGCGTGGAACGCCGACATCGGCGCCCTGCCCGACCAGCTGGCGATGGCCATCCGCACCTTCCTTCCCGCCGCGGCGACGATGACGCCCGAGGCCCGCGAGACGATGGGGTGCTCGCTGCTCAAGGAGGTGGCCCTCTACGTCTCCCCGCCGCCGCCGCCGGGCAACCACCAGGAGTACGTCCTCGCCGCCGTGGTCGCCGATCGCCGCCGCCGCGACCTCGAGCGGCTCCGGCGCGACGACGCCCTGCGACGCCGGCTGCTCGTGCCCGACCCGTTGTCCCCCACCCCCTGGCGCTGAGGCCGGGGCAGCACTCCCGGGCACGGGCCCCCGAATGCGCGGGCCGTCAGCTCAGGCCGGGAGACCCAGGGCGGCATACCCGGGCTTGATCGTGCCCTCGATGAGCGCGAGGCGCTCGTCGAAGGGCAGGAAGGCCGACTTCATCGCGTTGACGGTGACCCACCGCAGGTCGGCGAGGTCCCAGCCGGCCTCGGCGGCGAGCAGGCTGGCCTCGCGGGTCATCGTCGTGCCGCTCATCAGCCGGTTGTCGGTGTTGAGGGTGACGCGGAAGCGCATCCGCTTCAGGAGCGTGATGGGGTGCAGCCCGATCGAGTGCGCAGCCCCCGTCTGCAGGTTGCTGCTCGGGCACATCTCGAGCGGGATGCGCCGGTCGCGCACGTAGGCGGCGAGCAACCCGAGGTAGACGCTTTCCAGGTCGACCTCGTCGTACGACGTGACGCCCCCGGCCACCGCGGCGGCGAGCCACTCCTCGAACGGAAGTCCCTCGATCGTGATGTCGTCCATGATCCGCACGCCGTGCCCGAGGCGGTCGGCGCCGCACCACTGCAGCGCCTCCCAGATCGACTTCAGCCCGAAGGCCTCGCCGGCGTGGATGGTGAAGTGGGCGTTCTCGCGGCGCAGGAACTCGAACGCCGCGAGGTGGCGGGTGGGAGGGTAGCCCGCCTCGGCGCCCGCGATGTCGAAGCCGGCCACGCCGTCGTCGCGGTAGCGCACCACCAGCTCGGCGATCTCGCGGCTGTTGGCCGCGTGCCGCATCGCCGTCAGCAGCGCCCGCACCCGGATCGGCGTGCCCGCCTGCGCGGCCCGCTCCTCGCCGTCGCGGAAGCCCGCGTTGACGGTCTCGACGACATCGTCGAGGGTCAGCCCGGCGGTGAGGTGCTGCTCGGGCGCGTAACGGCTCTCGGCGTAGACGACCCCGTCGGAGGCGAGGTCCTGCACCGACTCCGACGCGACGCGGAAGAGGCCCTCGCGGGTCTGCATCACGGCCAAGGTCTGGTCGAACGTCTCGAGGTACCGCGGCAGCGAGCCGCTGTCGGCACTGTTGCGAAACCACGCGGCGAGGGCATCCGCCTCCGCCGGCAGCTCCCACCCGATCTGCCCGGCGAGGTCGGCGACCGTGTCCGGTCGCACCCCGCCGTCGAGGTGGTCGTGCAACACGGCCTTCGGAGCTCGTCGGAGCACGTCCTGCGTCAGCTTCGCCGTCACCCCTTCACCCTAGCGCCCGGGATCACGGCCACCCGGGCGGACTCGACGCAGCGTCGACGCACCTGACGCAGGATCTGCGGGGCGTCAACTGCGTCGACGCTGCGTCGAGTGGGACTGGTCAGCCGATGCGGTCGATGACGAGCGGGAGCAGGTCGGGTCGCGACCCCTCCGGGGCGATGGTGAAGGCGCCGTCGAGGGCCTCGAGGGCGCGGTCGAAGCGCTCAGGCGTGTCGGTATGGAGCGTCAGCAGCCGCTCGCCCCCGCGCACGGTCGCCCCGGGCTTGGCGTGCATCTCGACGCCTGCCCCTGCCTGCACCGGGTCCTCCTTGCGCGCGCGTCCCGCCCCGAGCCGCCAGGCCGCGACGCCGACCTGCAGGGCGTCGAGCCGTGTGAGCACGCCATCGGCCGGCGCGAGCACCACGTGGGTCTCGCGCGCCGTCGGCAGTGGCGCGCCGGGGTCGCCCCCCTGGGCGCGGATCATGGCCGTCCACGCGTCCATGGCCCGCCCGTCGGCGAGCGCGTCGGCCGGGTCGACGTCAGAGCGACCGGCCGCCGCGAGCATCTCGCAGGCCAGGGTGACGGTGAGCTCGACGACGTCGGGGGGGCCCCCGCCCGCCAGCACCTCGATCGACTCACGCACCTCGAGCGCGTTGCCGGCTGTGAGCCCCAGCGGCGTCTGCATGTTGGTGAGCAGGGCGACGGTGCGCACGCCGGCGTCGGTGCCGAGCGCCACCATCGTCTCCGCGAGCTCGCGCGCACTCTCGACGTCCTTCATGAAGGCCCCCGACCCCACCTTGACGTCGAGCACCAGCGCTCCGGTGCCCTCGGCGATCTTCTTGCTCATGATCGAGCTCGCGATGAGCGGGATGGCCTCGACCGTGCCGGTCACGTCGCGCAGGGCGTAGAGCTTCTTGTCGGCCGGCGCCAGCCCGTCGCCCGCGGCGCAGATGACCGCGCCGACGCCGTCGAGCTGGGCCAGCATCTCGGCGTTCGACAGCGAGGCCCGCCAGCCGGGGATCGACTCGAGCTTGTCGAGCGTGCCGCCGGTGTGCCCGAGCCCGCGCCCCGACAGCTGCGGTACGGCGACCCCGCAGGCCGCCACGAGCGGTGCCAGCGGGAGGGTGATCTTGTCGCCGACGCCACCGGTCGAGTGCTTGTCGGCGGTCGGTCGGCTCAGGGCGGAGAAGTCCATCCGCTCTCCCGAGGCAATCATGGCGCCGGTCCACCGGGCGATCTCGCGCCGGGTCATGCCGTTGAGCAGGATGGCCATGGCCAGGCTCGACATCTGCTCGTCAGCGACGACGCCACGCGTGTAGGCGTCGACCACCCAGTCAATCTGGCCGTCGGTCAGCTCGCCCTTCCCCCGCTTGGTGACGATGACGTCGACGGCATCGAAGGCCTCATACGGCTGGGCGGCAGACCGCTGCGTGGTGCTCATGCCCCATCATGGCCGACCACACGGGCTCCCGGCGCCTCCCGGGTCAGGCGTCGTCGCGGCGTGCGGCGTCGAGGTCGTGCGCCCCGAAGGCCTGCGGCAGCAGGTCGCTCATCGGCAGCACACCCTCGGGCGTCAGGACCAGACAGGTCGGGCCGCCGTGCTCCCACAGCAGCTGGCGGCACCGACCGCAGGCCATGAGCGGCTCACCGTCACCACCGACGCACGCCACCGCCACGAGCCGTCCCCCGCCGCTGACGTGCAGGGCGGAGACCATGCCGCACTCGGCGCACAGGGCGACGCCGTAGGCGGCGTTCTCGACGTTGCAGCCGACGACCACCCGCCCGTCGTCGACGAGTCCGGCGACCCCGACCGGGAAGTGGGAGTACGGCGCGTAGGCATGGCTCATCGCCTCGACCGCCTTCTCCTGCAACCCCTCCCAGTCGACCTCGGGGACGACGCCGAGAGGGTGCGTCGGATGGTGTGTCGTCATCCGGCCTCACCCTTGCGATAGACCCGCCCGTCGGCAGCGGGCATGCGCAACCGCTGCGACGCGAAGGCGAGCACCAACAGGGTCGCGACGTAGGGCGTCATGCCCGTGAACTCATCGGGCACGCGCGAGGTGAGCAGGAACCACGTCATCGCGAGCAGACCCATGACGACGGTGACGACACCGGTGACCGGCTTGCCCTGCCGACGGCGCCACAGCTGCCAGGCTCCCCAGAGGACCAGTCCGATCGCGACGGGCAGCAGGAACGCCCGGACGACGTCGCCACCGCCACGCAGCTGGATGGCGTCGGTGTAGCCGAAGAGCACCGCTCCCCCGGCCAGGCCACCGGGGCGCCAGTTCCCGAAGATCATGGCCGCGAGGCCGATGTAGCCGCGGCCGCCGGTCTGGCCCTCCCGGTAGAGGTTGGAGGCGACGAGCACGAGGAACCCACCGGACAGCCCGGCCATCCCGCCGGAGATGAGCACGGCGAGGACCTTGTAGCGCACGACGTTGATGCCGAGGGTCTCGGCGGCCTCGGGAGCCTCGCCGCACGAGCGCAGCCTCAGGCCGAAGGGGGTGCGCCACAGGATGTACCAGCTGGCGACGAGCAGGAGGATCGCGACGATGACCAGCACGTTGAGGTTGGTCGTGAGCGCCCGCAGGATGCCGGCGATGTCGGCCAACAGCCACGTGTGCGACGCCTCGAGCGACTTCAGCCCATCGCCCACCCCGGGGACGCTGAGCGCCGGCAGCTTCTGCAGCGGCGGTGACTGGGTCGGGCCGCCACCGGGAAGGCCGGTGAAGGTGCGCACCGCGAGGTAGGAGCCGACCCCGGCCCCGAGCAGGTTGATCGCCACACCCGACACGATGTGGTCGACGCCCACGACAACGGTCGCGAGGGCGTGAACGGCACCACCGGCCACGCCGAGGAGGACCGCCCCGAGGATGCCGACCCATGGGCCGAAGTGGTAGCCGAAGAAGGCCCCACCCCAGGTGCCGAGGATCATCATGCCCTCGAGACCGATGTTGACCACCCCGGCGCGCTCGCTCCACAGACCGCCTAGACCAGCCAGGCCGATCGGCATCGCCAGCGCGATGGCCGCCGCCAGCGCCCCCGCGGAGTCGATGTCGTCGGCCCCGGTGACCACCCGCACCGTCGAGACCACGAGGACGGCGCCGACCACGAGGGCGAGCCAGAACCACCACGGTCGACCCCGTGACCCGACCCGGCCGGGCTGCGGCTGGGTGGGTGGGGCCTCCTGCAGGGTGCTCGCGCTCATGCCGACGCTCCTTGCGTGGCGGGGGCGATGGCGTCACCGGCAGCCAGCTCGCGGGCCACGCGTCCTTGCTCCATCCGGATGCCGGCTCGACGCACCAGCTCGTAGGCGATGACGACCGACAGCACGATGACTCCCTGGATGACGAGCACGAGCCGGTCGGAGACCCCGGCCGTGATCTGCAGCCCGTTGCTCTGCTGGTCGAGGTAACCCCACAGCAGCGCTGCGAAGGCGATGCCCACGGGGTGGTTGCGACCCAGG
Organism: Actinomycetota bacterium; assembly: GCA_030853445.1. Classification (GTDB taxonomy): domain Bacteria; phylum Actinomycetota; class Actinomycetes; order Actinomycetales; family Dermatophilaceae; genus Lapillicoccus. The sequence continues at coordinate 7,176 of JALYVC010000499.1, forward strand.
AGGGCGATGGCGATGCCGGCGAAGCCGAGACCCGACTGCACCGTGTCGCCGTACCGGTAGTCCTGGCCGAAGAGCAGCGGCATGCCGACCAGACCGGCCACGGCTCCCGAGAGCATCATCGAAGTGAGCACCATCCGCTTGACGTTGACACCACTGGCGACGGCCGCCGTCTCCGAGGCTCCGGTCGCCCGCAGGTCGAAGCCGAAGCGCGTCTTCTCGAGGACGAACCAGTAGACGACCCCGACGAGCACCGCCAGCACGATGAGGCCGTAGACCTTCGCAGGGGTCGCGATGACGCCGTCGAGCGAGATGCCCGGCACCCGGGAGGCGTCCGTCAGGGTCGCCGTGTTGGTCGCGTTGCTGCCCTCGACCTTCACCGCCGCCTTGCCCAGGAAGAAGGCCACGAGGTAGGTCGCGATGGCGTTGAGCATGATCGTCGAGATCACCTCGGAGACCCCCCTCCCGACCTTGAGCAGTCCGGCGATGCCCGCCCAGATGGCACCCGAGGCCATGGCCACGAGCAGCGCCACGACGATGTTGAGCCAGCCGGGCAGCCAGCCCTGTCCGGCGAAGACGGCCGCCGCGAAGGAGGCCACCCGGTACTGCCCGTCCACCCCGATGTTGAACAGGTTCATCCGGAAGCCGATCGCCACTGCCACGGCCGAGATGTAGTAGACCGTCGCGGCGTTGATCACCGCAACGATCTGGCGCGGCAGCGGCACCTTGAGCAGCTGCGACCAGACGGCGCCGACGGGGTCCTGCGCCACCAGGAGGATCACCGTCGTGACGACGAACGCGACGACCACGGCGAGCGCCGGGGCGGCGAGCCCGAGGGCCGCCCGGCGCCAGTCGAGGCGCTTCCTACGCGTCATGACTGGTCCTCTCCTGCGCGGAGACGGCACCGGTCATGGCCGCCCCGAGCTCCTCGCGGGTCACGGTGTCGGGGTCGAAGTCGTCGCTGAGCGCCCCGCGCAGCATCACGCGGATGGTGTCGGAGAGCCCGATCAGCTCGTCGAGGTCGGCGGAGACGAGCAGGACGGCCAGGCCGTCACGGCGGGCCTGCTTGATGTAGCCCCAGATCGCCGCCTGCGCCCCGACGTCGACGCCGCGCGTGGGGTGGGCGGCCAGCAGGACGCGGGGGTGCTGGCGCATCTCGCGCCCGATGATCAGCTTCTGCTGGTTGCCACCCGAGAGCGACTCGCCGGTCACGAAGATCGAGGGGGTGCGCACGTCGTAGTCGCGCACGATCTCCTCCGTCTCGCGCTGGACGGCCCTGGCGTCGATGAGCACACCACCCGCGCCGAGGGCGGGCTTCTGCGTCTGGTGGCCCAGCATGACGTTCTCCCACAGGGGCGCCTCGAGGAGCATCCCGTGCCGCTGCCGGTCCTCGGGGATGTAGCCGACGCCCGCCTCACGGATCTCACGCACCCGCCAGTCGGTGATGTCGGTGCCCTCGAGGCTCACCGTGCCCGACGCGGCGTCGCGCATGCCCATGACGACCTCGACCAGCTCGGCCTGGCCGTTGCCCTCGACCCCGGCGATGCCGAGGACCTCACCGGCGTGGATGGTCAGGCTGATGTCGTCGAGCAGCGCCCGGTTGCCACCGGCCCCCTGGAGGGTGACGTGCACCAGCTCGAGCAGGACCCGGTCGGTGACCGTCGACTCCTCGGTGCCCGGCGAGGGCAGCTCGGAGCCGACCATGAGCTCGGCCAGCTGCCGGGCGTTGACGGAGCCCGGCTCCACGGTGCGCACGGTCGTGCCGCGCCGGATCACCGTGATCTCGTCGGCCACCTGGAGCACCTCGTCGAGCTTGTGCGAGATGAAGATGACGGTCAGGCCCTCGGCCTTGAGCGCGGCCAGGTTGCCGAAGAGCTCGTCGACCTCCTGCGGCACGAGCACGGCGGTCGGCTCGTCGAGGATGAGGATGTGCGCGCCTCGGTAGAGGACCTTGAGGATCTCGATGCGCTGTCGCTGGCCCACGCCGAGGTCGGCGACGAGGTCGTCGGGGTCGACCCCCAGGCCGTATGCCGCGCTGATGCGTGAGATCTCGGCGCGGGCCGTGTCGCCGATGCCGTGCCGCTTCTCGGCACCGAGCACGACGTTCTCGAGCACCGTGAGGTTGTCGGCCAGCATGAAGTGCTGGAACACCATGCCGATGCCGGCCTTGATCGCGTCGGTCGGGCTGCGCAGGGTCAGCACCGTGCCGTCGACGGCGATCGTGCCCTCGTCGGGCTGCTGCACGCCGTAGAGGATCTTCATCAGCGTCGACTTGCCGGCGCCGTTCTCGCCGACGATGGCGTGCACGGTGCCGCGGGCGACGGACATCTCGATGTCCTTGTTGGCGACCACGCCGGGGAACCGTTTGGTGATCCCCACGAGCTGGACGGCGGGCGGGGCCGGGGCGGCCCGCCCGGCCGGGGTCGTCACGGCGGCGTCGGTGATGATGCACTCTCCTCGTCCGGGCCACCGGGTGGGGTGGGCTTGGGGGGTCCCAACCTACGACAGCGCAGGAGTGGGTGACAGCAAAAGGCCCGGAAGGCGCGACGTGCGCGCCCCCCGGGCCCTGTCGTGACGGGCGCTCAGCCGTCGGCTCAGGAGCCGGGAGTGACCGGGACCTTGATCGTGCCGTCGATGATCTTGGCCTTGTAGGCGTCGAGCTTGCCCTTGATGTCGTCGACCTTGCCACCGGTCGTCGAGTAGTCGACACCGCCGGCCTTCAGGTCGTAGACGTTGTTGCCCGCCTTGAAGGAGCCGTCCTTGACCGACTTGATGAAGTCGTAGACCGCGACGTCGACCTTCTTGATCATCGAGGTGAGGATGACGTCGCGCACGTCGGGCGCGGCGGTCAGGGCCTGGTCGGAGTCGACCCCGATGGCGAGCTTGCCGGCGTTCTTGGCCGCGGTGAACACGCCCCCGCCCGAGCCACCAGCCGCGTGGTAGACGATGTCGTCACCGCCCTGGTACATGCCGTCGGCCGCGGCCTTGCCCTTGTCGACGGACGAGAAGCCCGAGAAGTCCGGCGGCTGGGTGAGGTACTTGACGTCGATCTTGATGGCCGGGTTGACCGCCTTGGCGCCGGTCTCGTAGCCCGCCTCGAACTTCTTGATTAGGTCGGTCTGCACGCCGCCGACGAAGCCGATCTTGCCGGTCTTCGACTTCAGCGCCGCCGCTGCGCCGACGAGGAAGGAGCCCTCGTTCTCGGCAAAGGTGATCTGGTCGACGTTGGGCCCGGCCGAGTCGGGCGACGCGTCGTCGACGATCGCGAACTTCACGTCGGGGTTGGCCTTGGCCACCGTGCCCACGGCCCCGGCGTAGGCGAAGCCGACCGCGACGACGCTGGTGTAGCCGGCGTCGATGAGCTGCTGGAGCCGCTCCTGCCGGGCCGAGGCGGACTCGCCGTTGGTGGCGGCCGCCTCCTGCGCGGCGGCACCGAACTCGGTCTTGGCCTTGTCGAGGCCGGCGGCGGCGGCGTCGTTGAACGACTGGTCGCCGCGCCCGCCCACGTCGTAGGCCATACCGACCTTGAGGGCGCCCGCCGCGGGGGCCGCGGCGCTGGAGGCACCGTCGGTGGTGGGTGACGTGCTGCTGCCGCACGCCGTAAGACCCATCGCCAGGAGCGATGCTCCCGCAACAACCTTCATCGATGAACGCAAAGCGCTCTCCTTTTTCCACGATCTCGAAGAGCGCCGACACGGCCGCCCGGACGTCGTGACCCTACCGGAGCGACCCTGCTGCGTGAGCCGGGGAAGCCGCCGGTTCACCCAACCGTTACAGGGGGACCGACGGCCCCGCCAGCGGGCCCCGGCCCGGCGGGCGTCGTCAGCGCCCGGCCAGCAC
>JALYVC010000503.1 GCA_030853445.1 Actinomycetota bacterium
GGGCTGGGCCGCCGTGACGGCGAGCAGGTCGAGCCAGGCCGCCAGCCGGTGCTTGGCGCCGAGGCCGGAGTAGTGGACCCGCACGAGCCGCTCACCGCGCGCGCCACCGACGACCCCCGTGAGGCGCCGGCCGTCGGGCAGGCTCAGGTCGACGTCGAGACTGCGTGCGGGGGTCTGCCGGATGTCGGCGGTCCGCTCGACCAGCGCGACGGAGCGACCCGCCACCTCCTGGAAGAGGGCCTCCGACAGGTCACCGGGCGGTAGGTGTCCGCGGCGGAGCTCGGCGTCGAAGACCGACTCGGGCCCGGCCCCCTCGAGCAGCCGCCTGAGCATGCGGTCGCCGACCGCCCACTTCTGCAGGGAGTCGAGCTCGAGCGGGATGGCGTCGTCGGGCTCGTCCTCCTCGCGGGGGACGGCGACGTCGAGACGCTGACGCAGGAAGGCCCTGCCCGGGTGCGCGAGCACGTCGTGCAGGTCGGAGAGCGCGACGTCCCTTTCGACGAGGGGTGGGAGAGGGGAGACCAGGAGTCCTCTGCCCCAGTGCTTTTCGGCTGGACCAGGGCCGCCCGACCCAGCGGTGAGGGCGGCGGCAGCCTCGGCGCCCGCGAGGGCCGCCCGGTCGAAGGTGAACGGGCTGGAGCCGACCAGCCCACCCGCGGTGACGGTACGGGCGTCGTACGGCTGGAGAGGGTGGTGCACGACGACCCGCCGCTGCACAGCAGTGCCGTCGAGGGTCGATGCGGTCGTGTCGAGGGCATCGAGCAGCTCGCCGAGCGGGACCGCGGGCGGTCGCTGCTGGCCGCTGACCTCGTTGGCCCCGGTGTAGGTGACCACGAGGGTCTCGGTGGCGGCGAGGACGGCGTCGAGCAGGAGCTGGCGGTCCTCGCTGCGGGCGTCGCGCTCCCCCGTCAGCGGTGAGCGGGCCAGCACGTCGTCACCATCGGTGCCCGTGGCCCGGGGGAAGAGGCCGTCGTCGAGACCGACGAGGGCGACGACGCGGTGCGGCACCGAGCGCATGGGCACCATGGTGCAGACGGTCAGGGAGCCGGTGCGGAAGTTGGCCCGCGTGGGGCGCCCGCCGGTGCGGTCCTCGAGGAGGGCGCGAACGTCGCTGAGGGCGAGGGGCGGACCGCCTCCGGGGCCGCTCCCGAGGCCGTCGAGACCGGCGTCGAGGACCCCGCTCAGCTCACGCTCGAACTGCGCGACCTGCCAGGCGTCCTGGGGCGGTGCCGACCCCAGACCCAGCACCGCCTCGCGCAGCACCTGCAGCCACTCGCGCAGCCCGGTGACCGAGCGCAGCTGCTCAACGGCGGACCGGACGCGGTCGACCAGCTCGGCGACCCGTCCGACGAGCTCGACCTGCGCGCTGGACACGTCATCGAGCGGGAGGACCCCACCGACGAGCGATCCGCTCTCGGCGACCGCCACACCGACGAGCAGCCGGTCGGTGCCGGAGCGCCAGGTGTTGTCGCTGACGGCGGCCAGACCGTAGTCGCTGCGCAGGGGGGCGGTCAGCCCCCAGCGCACCCCGGAGTCGGCGGCCCACGAGGCCACGGTGTCGAGGTCGTCGTCACCCAGGGCCCACCGGTGGCGCACGGGCGCGCTGCCGGCGAGTGCGAGGACCCCGCTGAGGGTCGCGCGTCCGGCCGCCAGGTCGAGCACGTCGGCGGCGAGCGCGAGGAAGGGGTTGGTCAGGGCCGTGCCCCGGTCGGCGAGCCGCAGCCGCAGCCGGTGGGCCGGGTGCCCTCCCTCACCGGGCTCGAGCACCCCGCCGAGGCCGAACGCGGCGTGGAAGAGCGGGGCGTAGGTGTCGATGTCGGGGCACATGACGACGATGTCGCGTGGCTCGAGCGTCGGGTCGTCGTCGAGCAGACCGACGAGCACGTCACGCAGCACCTCGACCTGGCGCGCAGTGCCGTGGGCGGCGTGCACCTGGACCGACCGGTCGCCGGGGGCCACGACGCGGGCTGCCCGCTCGGTGGACGACGGCTCGTGGTCGTGGCGCAGGTCGTCCTGGAGCCAGCCGAGCAGGGTGGCCGCAGCAGGGCCGGGCGGCAGCACCGTCGTCTGCCCGTCGCCGACCGCCCACAACGCACGCCGCAGCTCGCGGGTGTCGCGTCCGAGCGACGACAGGAGGGCGTGCGACACCTGCGCCGCGGAATCGTCCTGCAGTCGGGGCACAGTGCCCGTCGCGACGTGCGGCCCCAGCTGCTGCCACAGCACCGCAGACGGCGTGGGGAGCCAGAGGTGGACCTCGCGGACCTCACCGACCGCCCGCAGGAGCTCCACCTCGGTGACCGGCAGGCGGGTGTGGCCGAAGAGCGACAGCCGGCCCGGCAGGTCGAGCGGGCGGCCGGCACCGATCGCGGCCAGGGTGCGGCTGTGGCG
>JALYVC010000009.1 GCA_030853445.1 Actinomycetota bacterium
GAAGCGTTCAGCCTCGCGGCGTTCTCGCGCGGTGAGGCCGACGCCGGCACCGACCTGCACGCGCGCGACCGGCGGCTGCTCGTCGTCAACCTCGGTCTGTCGGTGGGCGCGGCGGTCCTCATCGCGCTCGCGAGCGTCACGCTACTGGGCCGGGTGCTGCCGGAGTATGCCGACGCAGTGCCCCTGATCCTGGTGCTTCTTCCCGGTGTCGTCGCGCAGGGGCCGGCCCGGGTCGCGTTCTCCAGCCTGCTGCGTCGCGTCGACACCCGGCCGCCGATGTGGGTCGGTCTGGTCTCCCTCACGCTCGCCGTCGTCTACGTGCCGTGCGCCGCCCGGTGGGGCGCGATGGGCGTGGCCGTCGCCTCGACCGTGGTCTACCTCGTGCAGGCAGCGTTCGTCCTCTGGCTGTGGCGGCGAGCCGGCTCGTGCGACCTGGGCAGCGGCTCGCGGCCTTTCGAACCTCCTGCTCGCGGTGCGGAGTCCGCCGTTGCCTGACCTGACCCCCGAGGACGGTGCGCCGACGATCGGCGTGGTCGTCGTGGCATATCGGTCAACCCCGACGCTGGAGGCTTGCCTGCGTCCGCTGTTGGCCGACAGCGGCGTCGTTTCCATTGTCGTGCAAGACAACTCGTCCGACGACGTCACCCGGGCTTCGGTCGAGAGTCTGGGGGATTCGCGACTGCGCTACTTCCCCGACGTCAACGTCGGGTTCGCCGCGGGCTGCAACCGCGGTGTGGAGCACCTCGCTGGGGACGTCGACTGGGTGGCGTTCGTCAACCCGGACGTCGAGCTCGAGCGCTCACTGTCGGAGCTGGTCGCGTTGCCCGGCCTCGGCGTTCGAAGCGTCGTCGGCGCCCAGGTCGAGAGCTCCCGCGCACCGGGAGTGCTCAGCGCTCGCCGCCGGGTGACCCGGGCTCGGGAGCTGCTCAAGGCGGTGCTCGGGCCACGCGTGTATGCGATGCGCGCCGCCGCCGTGCCGGACGGAGTGATCCGGGTGGACCAGGTCTCCGGCGCCCTGCTGCTGGTGCGCAGCGGTGACTTCACAGCCTGGGGGGGTTTCGACACCCGGTTCGAGCTGTACTACGAGGACGTCGACCTGTGCGCTCGCGCCCCTGGGGGTTGCGCGTTCGTGCCGCAGCAGTGGGGGCGGCACGTCGGCGGGGCCAGTTCCGGGAGCGGCGCCGACGTCTCGGGCGCGGCATACGCGGCCGGGCGGGTCAGTCGGATGCGCTACCTGCGCAAGCACGCACCCGGTGCCACGACCGAGGTGACGCTCGTGATGCTGGCTGGTGTCGAATGGGTGGCGCGCAGTGTCGGGCGCGCCTCCGAGGGTCCGGCGGCACGCCGCGCGGGGCTACGGGCACAACTACAGGAGCTGCGCCGACCGGGCTCGGTACGCATGCTGGGCGGGCTGAGCGCGGTGGCCGGATCGGGGTCCGGTGGCCCGACTCCGGTCAGCGAGCCGGGACGCCCTTGACGGTGACGTCCGCGGGGACGTCCTTGACGACGCACGCACCGGCGCCGACGATCGAACGAGCGCCGATCCGCAGGCCTTGCAGGACGGCCGAGTGGGTCCCTAGCATCACCTCGTCCTCGAGCGTGACGTTGCCGGAGATCGCGGCGATCGGGTTGATGGTGACGTAGTCGCCGATGGTCGTGTCATGGCCGACGGTGGAGTTGAGGTTGAGGTGGGTGTGGCGCCCGACGGTGACGTTCGTGGTGACTCGCACGCCCGCGCACACCACGGTGCCAGCGGCGAGGCGGGTGTCGGCGCCCAGGCTCGCCGCCGGGTGCACCAGCACCGCCGCGTCGAAACCGGCCGCTGTGAGCCGTGCGTCGATGGCTCGCCGAACCGCACCCGTCCCCATCCCGATGACGAACCGGGTGTCCGGCGACGCCGAGTCGAACCAGCCGACGCCGCCCAGCACCCGCGAGCCCCGGTGGACGACGAGAGCGGAGTTGGTGTCGGTGGGGGAGTCGTCGACGTAGCCCAACAGCTGCCAGCGGTCGTCGAACGTGTCCGCCGCGTTGATGGCCTCGACGACGTCGTGGACCTCGCGGCCGAACCCGCCGCAGCCGACGATCACGATCGGGCTGCTCATCCGCCCGCTCCCGCGTCGGCGGTGAGTGAGGGACTGCTGAGGAACTCCGGCATCGTCGCCGACCCCTCGGCAGCGATCCCCTCGCGGCGCACCACCGCGGCGACGGTCCTGCACAGGATGCGCAGGTCGACACCCAGGCTGCGCCGCTCGACATACTCCACGTCGAGGGC
>JALYVC010000038.1 GCA_030853445.1 Actinomycetota bacterium
GGCAGCAGGAAGGACAGCGAGTCCGCCGTGTGACCGGGCGTCGCGACGACGGTGAGGTCGAGGCCGCCGACCGTCAGGGTCGTGCCGTCACCGAGGTCGTCGTGACCGGCGCCCAGCGCCCGAACCGACGCCGCCGTCATGGCGCCGAAGTGCTCGGCCGCCTCGGCGTGGTCGGCGTGATGGTGGGTCAGCAGGGTGAGCGCGACCCTGGCGCCCTTGGACTCGACGAGGCGCAGTACCGCTTCGAGGTGCGCGAGGTCGAGCGGACCCGGGTCGACGACAACCGCCTCGGACGAGCCAGGCTCGAGCAGGACCCAGGTGTTGGTGCCGTCTAGGGTCATCGGGCCGGGGTTGGGGGCCAGGACGCAGGTCACCCGCTCAGTCACCTGACCCGAGGCCCAGGGAACGTTGTCAGTCACGGAGTCGACGCTATCCCTGAGGTCGTGACGCACGAGTTCTACGACTCGACGCAAGTGGAAGGAACGGGGCGACCTCCGGGTCACGGAAGGTCGGCACGGATGACGACGATCCCGTCGACCTCGACCAGGCGCGGCTCGATGGGCGCGGCCGGCCGCGACTCGGCCACGAACGTCTCGGCCGAGTCCGCCGCCCCCACGGCCTCGACGGACACGATCGTCGGCGGCAGCAGCAACGCTTCACCGGAGGCGTATGCCTCGAGCAGCTCGCTGGGCACGGTCCAGTCCGCGACGTCGGCCTCGGTCGTGTCGTCGTCCGGGATCTGACCGTCGGGCAGCAGTGCGGCGAAGAACCAGGTGTCGTAGCGGCGGGACTCGAACGGGGGTGTCACCCAACGCCCCCGCACCGACAGTAGGTCCGAGCGCAGCACCAGCCCGCGTCGCACCAGAAGCTCGCTGAACGACTGCTCGTGGGCGAGCAGGGCCGCCCGCTCCCGGTCCCACTCGGGGTCACGCAGGTCGGCCACGAACGTCGTGGCGCTCGGCCCGGCCAGGAGCACACCGCACTCCTCGAAGACCTCGCGCACGGCGGCGCAGACCAGCGAGCGGGCCAGTCCTTCATCGCAGCCGAGCCGATCGGCCCACTCGGTCGGCGACGGCCCGGCCCAGGGCAGATCGCGCTCGTCGTCGCGTGGGTCGATCCCGCCGCCCGGGAAGACCCACATTCTCGGTGCGAACACCATCGTGGCCACCCGGCGCAGCATGAACACCTCGACGCCGCTCGCCCCGTCGCGCACCAGCATCACGGTCGCGGCGTACCTCGGCAGGGCCGGCGTCTCCCGACGCCCGGCGAGCCACCCGGTTGCCCGCTCACCGAGCGTGCCGATCGCGAAGTCGCGCTCGCTCACGATGCGTACTCGATGCTATTCGGCTGTCAGTCGGTTGTCAGTCGGCTGTCAGTCGGCGACAGCGACGACGATCTCCACCTCGACGGGGGCGTCGAGCGGGAGCGCCACCACGCCGACGGCAGAGCGAGCGTGGACTCCCTTGTCCCCGAACGCTTTTCCGAGCAGGTTGCTTGCGCCGTTGATCACGCCCGGCTGCCCGGTGAAGGACGGGTCGGACGCGACGAAACCGACGACCTTGACAACGCGGGTGACCTTGTCGAGGTCCCCGATCAGCGCCTTGACGGCGGCGATCGCATTGAGGGCGCATACCTGGGCCATCTGCGTGGCGTCCGCCGCCGGGACCAGCCCGTGGCCGTCACCCACCTTGCCGGTCGCGGCCATCGCGCCCGAGACCATCGGCAGCTGCCCGGAGGTGAACACGAGGTTGCCCTCACGAACGGCCGGAATGTAAGCCGCAACGGGCGGCACGACGTCGGGCACGCTCAGGCCGAGCTCGGCGAGCCGGTCCTCGACCGCGGACATCAGGCCTTCTCCCGCTTAAAGTAGGCGACGAGCCCGTTCCCCTCGGGGCCGGGGACAACCTGGACGAGCTCCCACCCGTCTTCGCCCCAGTTGTCGAGGATCTGTTTCGTCGCATGGATCATCAGCGGCACGGTCGCGTACTCCCACTTCGTCATGAGCCGAACCCTAGTGTGGCCAGAACGTCTCGTATGCCGGTCTCAGGAGGTGCTGTCGATGTCGCGGACCGAACGGGCCATCTGCTCGATCGGCTGCATCGTCGCAATGCTGTTGCTCTGGTGGAGTTTCAGCGTCCAGCCCGAGTGGGCGCTCTGGGTGCGCATCGCGGCGGTCCTGCTCGTTCCGGGGGTGTTCTTCGGCGTGATCTGCGCACAGCTCATCCGCGCGGTGGCCCGCGAGGAGGCCGGCCTCACGAAGGAACAGATCCGTGAGCATCGCCGGGCTGCCCGCGATGCCGCCCAGCACGACGTGTTCCCCCTGCTGAGCCGCCCCGACCTGTACTTCCGCCCACTCCAGCAGCTTTGGGAGCTGAAGAAGCACACCGACAAACCCAAGCCCGACCCGAAGCGCGACCCGAACATCTAGGTGGCGACCATGGACACGCCCGCGCCCCACCGCACGACGGCATACGGGTC
>JALYVC010000067.1 GCA_030853445.1 Actinomycetota bacterium
TCATCACCACGGCCGCCCGGGTGGCGCTGAGCCGGGCCTGGGCCCAGGTCTGGGCCCACAGGGCGACCGCTCCGGCCGCGGTGGCCATGTAGACGACCGAGCTCCACCGCCTGGCTGCGTCGACCCCGAGGCGGTGGAGACCAACATCCTCGTCGTCGAGGTCTCGGTGGCCGGCTGGCGCTCGGGCGACCTCGTCGCCGCGGCGCTCGAGCAGGGCGTGCGGTTCTATGCCGTCGGCCCGAAGGCCGTGCGGTTGGTGTGGCACCTCGATGTCGACGACGCCGCGACCGACCTCGCGATCGACGTCGTAGCGCGGCTGCTTCGCCAGGGTCCCGCCACCTGACTCACCCGACGCAGCGTCGACGCACTCGACTCGGGGAGCTCCATGCGTCAGGTCCGTCGACGCTGCGTCAAGTCGACACTGTTCACCTCTGGCGGACGGCGAGGTCCCGCTCGGTCTGGCCCCTGTACAGCTGCAACCCTGCGCCGCCCGCGCTTTCGAGGGCAACTGACCCCGTATGCACAGCACGGGCAGCGCACCAGCGGCCGAGGAGCCATGACGTCGTACACGCTCGACATCGGGAGTGCTCAGGGTGAGAGCGGTCGTCTCGATGCGGACGATCCTCTTGTGGGCCCCCTCGGTCTCACCCCCACTCGACGCAGCGTCGACGCAGTTGACGCATGGAACTCCCTGCGTCAACTGCGTCGACGCTGCGTCGAGTGGGGGTCAGGCGACTTCGTGGTGGCGCACCTCGGCCTCGACGGCCCGCGGCTCGCCCCCCGTATGCCGCCCGCCCAGCTCGACGACGTACATCGCCGCCACGACGAGGACCCCGCCGACGAGCATCTGGGCCGTGAGCGACTCACCACCCAGGAGCACCGCGAAGACGGCGGCGAAGACCGGCTCGAGGGTCATCACCACGGCCGCCCGGGTGGCGCTGAGCCGGGCCTGGGCCCAGGTCTGGGCCCACAGGGCGACCGCTCCGGCCGCGGTGGCCATGTAGACGACCGAGCTCCACTGGCCCGCCCCCTGCGGCCAGGTGATGCCGCCGGGGACGGCGCCGAGGGTCGAGATGAGCGCGATGGCCAGCATCTGCACCGCCGACATCCCGGTCGCGTGGGCAGGGGTCGACCACCGCCCCAGACCGAGGATGTGCAGGGCGTAGACCACGGCGCAGGCCAGGGTGAGGGCCTCACCGGTACCGATCGACACCCCCCGCAGAGACAGCACGGCGAGACCGGCGGTCGACAGGGCCACGGCGGCCCAGGTCGCCCTCCCGACCCGCTCGCGCAGGAGCACGGCGCCGAGCAGGGGGGTGAGCACGACGTACAGGCCGGTGAGGAAGCCCGAGACCGAGGCGTCCGTGCGGGCCAGGCCGAGGGTCTGCAGCACCTGGGCCAGGCCGTACAGACCACCTAGGGCCAGCCCGGCGAGCCACTCGCGCCGACCCAGCGCGCGCAGAGGCCGCCAGAAGACCATGACCATGAGCACGGCGGCCACGTCGAAACGGACCGCGAGGAAGTCGAGCGGGGGCACGGTCTGGACGAGGTCTCGGATGAGGAAGAACGTCGAGCCCCACACCGCGGTGAGCGCGACGAGCAGGCTGGTGGCGAGCAGCACGGTGCGCCGGTCGGACGAGGGCACGTGCGGGTCTCAGACGATCGTCAGGGTGATGGTCGTGCCCTTGGGCACCATCGCGCCGGCCGCCGGGTCCGAACCGCGCACGGTGCCGAAGAAACCGCCGAGCACCTCGTTGAAGGACACCTGGAAGCCGGCCGCCCGCAGCGTCGCGGCGGCAGCACCGCGCTGCTGCCCGACGACCTTGGGCACCTCGACGAGCACGGGCCCCTTGGAGGCGACGAGGGTGACCTTGTCACCGCGGTAGAGCGTGCCGTTCTGCGGGCTCTGGCTGACCACGGCCCCCAGCGGCACGGTGTCGCTGTTGACCGGCGTGCCCTCGGCCGTGGTGAAGCCGGCGGCGGCGAGCCCGTCCTTGGCCTGCGCGAGCGGCTTGTTCGTGAAGTCGGGCACCGAGATCGGTTCCCGGCCCTTGCTCACCACCACGGTGACGGGGTCACCGGGCTTGAGGGTCGTGCCCGGCTCGGGGTCCTGGCTCACGACGGTGCCTGCAGGGACGGTCTCGCTGAAGACCTGGTTGGCCGACCCCTGCTTGAGGTGGGCCTTCTCCAGGGCCGCGGCGACCCCGGACGCCGGGGTGCCCACGAGGGTGGGGGCGGAGTAGCGCTCTGGCCCCCGGGAGACGACGAGCCTGACGACGGCGCCCTTCGACACCTGCCGACCCACGGTGGGATCGGTCGACATCACGGTGCCGGCGGCAGCCGTCTCGCTGTAGCTCGGGGTCGCCGACGAGGTGAGCCCTGCCGTGCGCAGCGCCTGCTGCGCAGCCGCCTGGGCCATGCCGGTGAGCGGGGGGACGGCGACCTTCCCGCCCGGACCGGCGGTGAACCACCAGCCCGCACCGCCGGCGACGAGTACGGCGACGACGAGCAGCGCGCCGAGCAGCGCCGGCCACCGTCGGCGACGCGGGGTGTCGGAGTCGTGGCGCAAGGCGTCGCGGACGTCGCGGGGCTTCCGGTGCCGCTTGCCGGGGAGCGGGAGCACCGAGGTGGCTCCTGACCCGGGCTGTGGCATCGCGGTGGTGCGGGTCGCGACGGCTCGCTCGCGCTCGACGGGGGTGGGGCGAAGGTCGAGCTCGTCGGTGCCCAGGGCCCGCCGTACCCGTCGCAGCTCGACGAGGTATTCGCCGGCCGTGGCGGGGCGCTCGTCGGGGTCGCGGGCGGTGCCGAGGGCGACGAGGGCGTCGAGCTCGGGCGGGACGGTGGGCACGAGGTCGGACGGCACGGGCACGGTCCCGTGCACGTGCTGGAAGGCGATGTGGATGGGGGAGTCACCCTCGAAGGCCTTGCGGCCGGTGAGGACCTCGAAGAGCACCAGGCCCACGGCGTAGACGTCGGAGCGCACGTCGGCGATGCCCCGCTCGACCTGCTCGGGCGAGAGGTAGGCGACCGTGCCCATCATCGTGCCCGACGCGTTGGTGGTGGTCGCCGCGGTGACGGCACGAGCCAGTCCGAAGTCGGCGACCTTGACCGTGCCGTCGGAGCGGACGATGACGTTCTCGGGCTTGACGTCACGGTGGATCAGACCGGCGGAGTGAGCGGCGTCCAGGGCCTGGAGCACCGGGTCGAGCAGGTCGAGGGCCGCCCTCGGGGTGAGCGGGCCCTCGGTCTGGACGAGCTCGCGCAGGGTGCGGCCGGGGACGTACTCCATGACGAGGAACATGTCGCCGTGGTCCTCGCCCTGGTCGTGAACGGCGACGACGTGGGGATGGCTCAACCGGGCGGCCGAGCGGGCCTCACGGCGGAAACGGGTCACGAAGGTCTCGTCGGCGACCAGGTCGCGCCGCATCACCTTGACCGCAACGTCGCGGTCGAGGCGCTCGTCGAGCGCGAGGTAGACCGAGGCCATCCCTCCGTCGGCGATGTGCTCGAGCACGCGGTATCGGCCGTCGAGCACGCGCCCGACGACCGGCTCACGAAGGCTCGGACCCACGCCGGTGGACATGGCTCGAGTGTAGAGAGGTCCGGAGGTGATCCCGCGCAGGCTGGCCCGGAGGGTCAGAACCGGGCCATGAGGGCCTTCACGACGGCGACGTAGCCCTTCGTGTCCTCATACATCCCTCTGCTCTGCACCGACCCGAGTCCCTGGTAGTAGCCGCCGATGGCGTCGTCGAGCGAGTGGGCCGACCGGGTCAGTGCCCGCAGGATGACGACGCCAGCCGTGGCGTTGTCGTGGGCGTTGAGCAGGTCGAGGCGGCGTCCGGCCAGCTGGGATGCCCACGCACCGGCGTCGGGGATGACCTGCATGGCCCCGACCGCGTTGGCGACCGACACCTGCCGCTGGTCCCAGCCCGACTCCTGGTAGGCCACGGCGAGGGCGAGGCGCGGGTCGACGCCGTAGCGGGTGGCGGTGGCGCTGATGATCGCGCGCATCTGCGTGCGGCTGGGCTGGGGGG
>JALYVC010000078.1 GCA_030853445.1 Actinomycetota bacterium
CGGGAGGGTCGACCGCGACGCCATCCGCGGCGGGCTCGCGACGGCCGGGCTGGCCACGACCGACGCCGTCGTCGACGGCCTGGTGGCGGAGGCCCGCGACCACGCGAAGCGGGTTGCGCTCGAGACCGAGATGAGGAAGAGCGTGGACGAGCTGGGCATGCCGGTCTACTCCCTGCCGGCCCTAACCGATGGTGTGGACGCGTCCGCGGTCCGCGAGCTCGCCGACCTGCTCACCGACCAGGGGATGGTGTCGTGACCCCGCCCAGCGTCCGTCGCCGGGGCAAGAAGGGCACCTCGCGCTCCACCCCGGGCAAGCGGGCCGCGGTGCCGCGCCTGCACGTAGACGCCCTCCTCGCCGACCGCGCCACCCGCATCATCGTGTGCTGCGGCGCCGGCGGGGTGGGCAAGACGACCACCGCCGCGGCCCTCGGCGTGCGGGCCGCCGAGCAGGGGCGCAAGGTCGTCGTCCTCACCATCGACCCGGCCCGTCGGCTCGCCCAGTCGCTCGGCCTCACCGAGCTCGACAACCAGCCCCGGCCCGTCGCGGGTCTCGACCTGACCGGCGGGGGCAACCTCGACGCGATGATGCTCGACATGAAGCGCACCTTCGACGACGTCGTCATCGCGCACTCGACGCCCGAGAAGGCCGAGCAGATCCTCGCGAACCCCTTCTACCAGGCGGTCTCCAGCTCCTTCGCCGGCACGCAGGAGTACATGGCGATGGAGAAGCTCGGGCAGCTGAGGGCCCAGTCGGACGCTGAGGGTACGTGGGACCTCATCATCGTCGACACCCCGCCGTCACGCTCGGCCCTCGACTTCCTCGACGCCCCCTCACGGCTCGGGTCGTTTCTCGACGGCCGGTTCCTGAGGCTGCTCACGGCCCCCGCCAAGGCCGGCGGGAGGGCCTACCTCAGGGTCTTCAACGCCGGTGTCAACGTCGTGTCGTCCACGATGTCGAAGGTGCTCGGCGGCGACATGCTGCGCGACGTGCAGACCTTCGTCGGCGCCCTCGACACGATGTTCGGCGGGTTCCGCGAGCGCGCCGACCAGACCTACGCCCTGCTCAAGCAGGAGTCGACCGCGTTCGTCGTCGTCGCCGCACCCGAGCGCGACGCCCTGCGCGAGGCCTCCTTCTTCGTCGACCGGCTGGGGGCCGACGGCATGCCGCTCAGCGGGCTCGTCGTCAACCGGGTGCAGACGATGGCGGCACCGGGCCTCAGCGCCGGGCGGGCCCGTGCGGCGGCCGAGCAGCTCACCGAGGCCGGTGACACGCTCACCGCGGCCCTGCTCACCGTGCACGCAGGGGTGGCCGAGTCGGCTGCGCGCCAACGCAACCTCACCGACCGCTTCTCGGCCGGCCACCCCTCGACCCCCGTGGTCGAGGTGCCCGCCCTCGCCGAGGACGTGCACGACCTCGCCGGGCTGCGCGCCGTCGGTGCGTCCCTGGCCGGTGCCTGAGGCTGACGGCTCCTCGAACGGCTCAACCCTCGAACGGCGACCCCGTACGACGACATGGCCGTGCACGCGGCGGGCGGTGAGGCCCGAACCCACGTGCACGGCTTCCCGCCCTCGAGGCGGACGAGGTCACCCCTACGGCGACGTCCCCCACGGCCGGCGCCGTCGGTGAGACCTCGGCTCCTGCCCGACCACGGGCGCGAGGCGCCCGAGGCGGGTCAGAAGGTCTGCGCCCCCGGCGGGGCCGTGGTGCCCTGCTGGCGGTGCTCGTTGAAGAGGGTCCACCAGGAGGAGACCCGGGGGTGGCGGCGCAGCATGGCACGGCGCTCACGCTCGGTCATGGCGCCCCAGACACCGAACTCGGTGCCGTTGTCGAGGGCATCGGCCAGGCACTCGGCGACGACGGGGCAGCGCTGGCAGATCAGCTTGGCCTGCTGCTGGGCGGCACCGCGGACGAAGAGCGCGTCCGGGTCGCTCTTGACGCAGTTGCCGAGTGGTGCCCAGTCGGCCTGCAGGCCCTGTCGTGGGCCGCTGAAGCCCTGCGAGCTCCCGGTGGAGCCGACGGTCGTGGTCGTCATGTGCGTGTCCCCTTGTCATACCCATGTGCCCCAGGCACCAGATCATCCTGATCCGGGCCCCCCACCGGCTGCTCACCCCTGAGCTATACCGGCGCCACACCAAATCTAGAGACAACGGACACGCTTGCCCATGCTCCGATGGGATGGTTCGGGATCGTTCGATTAACTAGTCATCGCCTGGTCACGGCGCCGGTCAGGGCGTCTCAGAAGGCCCCGAGCACGGCGTCACAGGACGCTCTCACGCAGTCCACAGCCCTGTGGGTCCACGCAGGGACCAGGTAGCAGCGAGGGTTACCCTTGCCGCATGCGTGCCGGACGAACGACGAACATCGCGAGCGTCATCAGCCTCCTCGGGGCCTTCGTGGCCACGGCGATGGTGATGGGGCTGCTCGCGGCGGGAGTGGCCATCCCTGCCGTCGGGGCCGTCGGCACGGCGGCCCGATCGGGCATCGACGTCTTCGACGCCCTGCCCGACTCCTTCGTCGCCGCCCCGCTCTCGCAGCAGTCGCGCATCCTCGCCTCCGACGGGAGCCTGCTCGCCACCCCCTACGACGAGAACCGCGTCATCGTGCCGCTGGCCGCCATCTCGCCGATCATGCGCAAGGCGCAGGTCGCCATCGAGGACAGCCGTTTCTACGAGCACGGTGGCCTCGACACCCGTGGCCTCGTGCGCGCCGTGGTCTCGAACTCCCAGGGTGACACGGTGCAGGGCGGGTCCACCCTCACGCAGCAGTACGTCAAGCTCCTCCTGCAGGAGACGGCCATCCAGAAGGGCGACAAGGCCGCCGCCGAGGCCGCGACCGTGCGCACCGGCCTGGCCGGTGTCACCCGCAAGCTGCAGGAGCTGAAGTACTCCATCCAGCTCGAGAAGGCGCTGAGCAAGAACCAGATCCTGCAGGGCTACTTCAACATCAGCTACTACGGCGACAAGACCTACGGCATCGAGGCTGCCTCCCGCCGCTACTTCGGCCACCCGGCCAAGACCCTCACCCTCGTCGAGGCGGCCACCCTCGCGGGGCTGACCCAGAACCCGGGCACCACCGACCCGGTCAACTACCCGGCGAAGGCCCAGGCCCGCCGTAACGTCGTGCTCGACCGCATGCTCCAGCTGAAGATCATCAGCAAGAAGGACCACGACGCGGCGCGGAAGCTGCCCATCGCCAAGACCCTGAAGGTCACTGCCCCGGCGAGCTCGTGCGCTGCGGCCGGTGGCAACGCGTACTTCTGTGAGTATGCCCGCCGCTACCTCCTGCTGAGCCCCGACATGGCGGTCCTCGGCAAGACCGTGGCGGAGCGGCAGCAGAAGCTCTACAGCGGTGGGCTCACCGTCAAGACCAGCCTCGAGCCTGCACTGACCGCCGTCATGCGGCAGCAGATCCTGTCGAGGGTGCCCCAGGGGAACCAGTACGAGATGGGGTCAGCGGCGGTCAGCATCGACCCCAACACCGGTGGGGTGCGCGGGATGGCGCAGAACAGCACCTACACGACCGCGTCGAAGACCTGGGACAAGACCTCCGTCAACTGGGCGGTCGACCAGCAGTACGGCGGCTCGGGTGGCTTCTTCTTCGGCTCCACCGAGAAGGCGTTCGCCTTGGTGACCGCCCTCGAGAACGGTCTGCCGATCTCGACCCGGGTGCAGGCCCGTGAGGCCTCCCCCGGCAACCCGACGTTCTACACCGACAAGGAGTTCCCGGGCGGCCAGGAGAGCTGCGGCCTCGCCGGACGGGCCCCGTGGTCGGTCAAGAACGAGGCGAAGGGTGAGGGGGGCAACCTCACCCTCAGCCAGGCCACCGCCAAGTCGGTCAACACCGCCTTCATCGCCCTCGCCCAGCAGGTGGGCATGTGCAAGATCCGTGACACCGAGATGCGCATGGGGCTGCACCTGGCCAACGGCAAGCCGATCCTGTACAACCCGCCAGCCCTCATCCTCGGCGCCCAGGAGGTCTCGCCGATGACGGTGGCGAACGCCTACGGCATCATGGCGGCCGGCGGCAAGCTCTGCACGGCCGACCCGATCGTCTCGATCACCGACAGCTCGGGGAAGGCGCTAGCCATCCCCAAGCCGGGCACCAGCAACTGCAAGCAGGTCGTCGACCCGGGGGTCGCGGCCGGAGTCGCCCAGATCATGAAGGCGACCCTCGAGAGCGCACAGGGCGGCACGGCGTCGAGGAGCGCCCTCGACAACCTGCGGGTCGCCGCCGGCAAGACGGGCACCTCGGACGGCAACAACGAGACCTGGTTCGTCGGCTACACCCCCCAGCTGGTCACCGCCGTCTGGACGGGCACCCCTCTCGACAACACCCGTGTGCTCGACAACATCAGCCTGGCCGGCCAGTTCTACCCGGTCGTCTACGGTTCGGCCATCTCGG
The DNA here is from genome assembly GCA_030853445.1 of Actinomycetota bacterium. Lineage (GTDB taxonomy): Bacteria > Actinomycetota > Actinomycetes > Actinomycetales > Dermatophilaceae > Lapillicoccus. The sequence goes on from JALYVC010000078.1 coordinate 4,403, forward strand.
CGCCCATCTGGAAGGGCATCATGGACGCGGCCCTCGCGGGCCAGCCCAACCTCGACTTCCCCGCTCCGCCGGCCAACATCGCCAACGGCAACATCCAGCCCTTCAGCCCCTCCCCGATCGGCTACTCCGTCGACAACGCGACGGCCATTCTGCAGGCTCAGGGCTACAAGGTGGTCGTGGGTGGCACCGTCGCCTCCAACTACCGCCCCGGCGTCGTCGCGAGCACTGCTCCAGGCGGCAGCGCTCCCGTCGGCAGCACCGTCACCCTCTTCACCTCGTCGGGCCCCAGTGGGCTCCGGGGGAACAACAACACCGGGAAAAACGGGAACGGGAACGGGAACGGGAACGGTGGGACAGGCTGACCGGCCCCCCGCGGGCGTCAGCCAGCCAACAGACGCCGGACGACGCCCGAGATGCGGGCACCGTCGGCGCGGCCGGCAACGAGCGGCTGGACAGCCTTCATGACCCGTCCCATCTCGGCCATGCCGCTGGCACCGGTGTCGATGACGGCGGAGCGGACCAGCCCTTCCAGCTCGGCGTCAGTCAGCTGGGCGGGTAGGTAGCCCTCCAGGACCGCCAGCTCGGCGACCTCCTGGTCCGCCAGCTCGCGACGACCTGCGTCGCGGTAGGCGGTCGCCGCCTCCTTGCGCTTCTTCGCCTCCTTCGCCAGCACCTTGAGCACGTCGTCGTCGGTGAGCTCGACGGCGGTGTCCCCGGCCACCTCGGCCGTCGTCACGGCCGTGAGGGCCATGCGCAGGGTCGCCGAGCGGGTCGTGTCGCGCGCCTTCATGGCGGTGGTGAGGTCGGCGCGCAGGGTGTCCTTCAGGGTGCTCATGGACCCATTGTCCCAGCACGAGGCAAGGGTGGTGGCGGGGCCGTGAAAGCATGGCCGCATGCGACCTCTCGTGCGAGCCGGCCTGCAGCTGGGGATGAGCGTGGCCGGTCTCGGCGCGCTGGGGGTCGGCTACGGCTCCCTCATCGAGCGCAACGCCTTCGTGCTTCGGCGCCGCAGCATGCCGGTGCTGCCCCATGGCCACCGCTCCATCCGGGTGCTGCACCTCAGCGACCTGCACCTGATGCCCGGCCAGCAGCGCAAGGTCGAGTGGGTGCGGACCCTCGCGGCGCTGCAGCCCGACCTGGTGGTCACCACTGGAGACAACATCGCCCACCCCGACTCGGTCGACGTCGTGCTCGGGGCCTACGAGCCGCTCATGGAGGTACCGGGGGTCTTCGTGCTCGGCTCCAACGACTACTACGCGCCGGGCTTCAAGAATCCTCTGCGCTACCTCATCGGTGACGCCATCCGGTTCGACCACTGGCACGAGACGAGGGCGTTGCCCACCGAGCGGCTGGTCGACGGCATGGTGGCCGGCGGCTGGGCCGACCTGACGAACGCCCGCGCGGTGCTCGAGGTTGCGGGTGAGCCGGTGGAGTTCGTCGGGGTGGACGACCCCCACCTCGACCGGGACCGCTACGACCTCGTCGCCGGCCCGGCCGACCCCGGCGTGCTGCTGACGGTCGGCGTCACCCACGCGCCCTATCAGCGCACCCTCGACGCCATGACCCGTGACGGTGCGGGCGTGCTGATCGCCGGCCACACCCACGGCGGTCAGCTCTGCGTGCCCTTCTACGGCGCCCTCGTCACCAACTGCGACCTCGACCGGGGCCGCGTCAAGGGGGTCTCGCGCTGGTGGCCGGGCGCCGGGCACCAGCCGTCGAGCCAGGCCCCGCCCGACGCGGCGTGGCTCGAGGTGTCGGCGGGGCTCGGCACCTCGCCGTACGCGCCGGTGCGTTTCGCCTGCCGCCCCGAGGCGACGCTGCTCACCCTCGAGCCCTCCCGCTGACCCACCCTTATGCCGCGTGGTCGCCTCCCCCGCCCGCGCCGACCCGGCGAGGGCATACCGATTGGGCCGACCCGGGGGTGAGCGGATAAGATCGTCCATGCTGCTCGTCACCGCGTCACTCGGGGCCTGGCAGACCAGCCACGGGGTGTGGCGCAGCTTGGTAGCGCGCTTCGTTCGGGACGAAGAGGCCGCAGGTTCAAATCCTGTCACCCCGACCACCGTCTTCGCAGGTCACCGGCCCTTTGCCCGCTCCGGGCGGAGGGCCTTCCCCGTCGGTGAGTGACTAACTGGGTGACTGTCGCTCCACGGCATCGAGGCCGAAGAGGGCGTCCATCACGGTGGCGCCGGTCTGGATGACCGGGCGAATCTGGTGCCGGTAGACCAGCTCGGTCACGCTGGTGCCGCTGTGGCCGACCAGGCGCGAGATGTCCTCCAACGGGACCCCGGAGTCGGACAGCAGCGAGACGAACGAGTGCCGCAGCTCGCGCGGTGACCACTGCTCGGCGTCGAGCCCGGGCACGAGCTCCAGGGCACTGCGAAAGGCCCGGCGGGCGTTGTCCTTGTCCATCGGCGTCCCGACCCGGGTCGGGAAGACTAAATCGAAGTCGACCCAGCGTGGCC
>JALYVC010000080.1 GCA_030853445.1 Actinomycetota bacterium
GGCCTGCACAGGCCGGGGCAACCGGTCGGTGACCCGGTCGAGCGTGCTGGTGGCGGTGGCGATGACGAGCTCCTGGGACGGCGGGCGCACGGCCCCCGGCTCGGCCGCTGCCCCCAGATTACGGTGCGGGGGCCGTGCGGTCAGACCGGCGTGACCGCGCGTCGCTTGTCGGAAAAGCTGCGGTCGCGCCCCGCGGCGTACTTCAGGCGACGCAGCAGCTCCCCGCGTAGCTCCTCGGCCTCGACCACCTGGTCGACGACGAGGTCGGCCACGAGGCGCTCGAGGTCGACGTCCTCCTCGTACTCACGCCTCATCCTCGCGACGAACTCGTCGCGGGCGTCGACCCCCTGGGCGGCCTCGATCTCGGCGATCCTGTTGGCGTAGACGGCGTTGACCGCGGCCTCAGGGCCCATCACCGCGATCCGCGCCGTGGGCAGCGCGATGGTCGCATCCGGCATGAAGCCCGGACCACCCATGGCGTACAGACCGGCGCCGTACGCCTTGCGCACGACGACGCAGAACTGCGGCACGGTCGCGGACGCGACGGCCGAGACCATCTTGGCGCCGTGGCGGATGATGCCCTGCCGCTCGACCTCGGTGCCGATCATGAAGCCCGGTACGTCGCACAGGTAGACCAGCGGGATGTTGAAGGCGTCGCAGAGCCAGATGAAGCGGGTCGCCTTGTCGGCGCTGTCGGTGAAGAGCACGCCGCCCTTGACCATGGAGTTGTTGGCGACGATGCCGACGCTCTCGCCGCCCATCCGGCCGAGGCCGATGACGAGCTCGGGCGCGAAGAGCGGCTTGATCTCGAAGAACGACTCGTCGTCGACGAGCCCGTTGATGACCTCGTGCACGTCGAAGGGCACCGACTCGCGCTCGGGCACGACCTCGCGGGTCAGCGCGGCCGCAGGCTCCTCGGGGCCGTACGACGGAGGCGTCTCGCGCCACGTGGAGGGCAGGTAGGAGAAGTAGAGCTTGGCCAGCTCGATCGCCTCGACGTCGTCCTGGGCGAGCAGGTCGCCGCAGCCGGAGACGGAGCAGTGCATCCGGGCACCGCCCATCTCCTCGAGCGAGACCGTCTCACCGACGACCATCTGCGCCATCCGGGGTGACCCGAGGTACATCGACGCGTTGCCCTCGACCATGACGACGATGTCGGTGAAGCTGGGGATGTAGGCACCACCGGCGGCGCTCGGCCCGAAGAGGCAGCAGATCTGGGGCACCCGCCCCGACAGCGCGACCTGGTTGTGGAAGATGTGCCCCGCACCGCGACGGCCGGGGAACATCTCGACCTGGTCGGTGATCCGCGCACCGGCCGAGTCGACGAACCAGAAGACGGGCAGCTCCTCGCGCAGCGCCGTCTCCGTCGCCCGCACGATCTTCTCGACCGTGCGCGCCCCCCACGACCCGGCCTTGACGGTGGGGTCGTTGGCGATGACGAGCACCGGCCGGCCGTCGACCGTGCCCCGGCCGGTGACGACCCCGTCGGCCGGGAGCCCTGGGCTGCGGCTGTTGGCGTAGCGCCCGTCCTCGACGAAGGAGCCGTCGTCGAGGAGCAGGTCGACCCGCTCCCGCACGGCGATCTTGCCCTGCTTGTCGAGCTTGGCCCGGGCCGCGTCGCTCGGCTTCGCCGAGGCCTCGTAGGCCGCGGCGAAGCGCTCGCGGACCGCGCCGACGCGTGGGTCGGGTCCCCCCGGCATACCGACGGGGGGTGGAGCGGCGCTCACGCGGTGAGCCCGAGGCCGCGGGCGATGAGCATGCGCTGCACCTCGGAGGTGCCTTCACCGATCTCGAGGATCTTGGCGTCGCGGTAGAACCGCGCGACGGGGTACTCCTCCATGAAGCCGTTGCCGCCGAAGACCTGGGTGGCCACCCGGGTCGCACGCATCGCCGCCTCGGTGGAGTGCAGCTTCGCGATGGACGCCGCCTGCTTGACCTCGGCGACCGAGCGGCGGCCGGCGTGCAGCTCGTCCTTGAGCCACGCCGCCTTGTAGGTGAGCAGGCGTGCCGCCTCGACGTCGACCGCGAGGTCGGCGAGTGGGAAGGCGACGCCCTGGTTGGCGCCGATGGGGCTCCCGAAGGCCTGGCGCGTGCCGGCGTAGTCGGTGGCGAGCTCGAGGCACGCGCGGGCGCACCCGAGGGCGAGCGCGCTGATCGCGATGCGTCCGTCGTCGAGGGTCTTGAGGAACTGCCGGTAGCCCTGCCCCGGGTCGCCGAGCAGGTGGTCGGCGGGCACCCGGCAGTCCTCGAAGGTCAGGCCGTGGGTGTCGCTGATGTGCCAGCCGAGCTTGCGGTACGGCGGCTCGACGACGAATCCGGGCGTGCCGGCCGGCACGAGGACCGCTGACACCTGCGGCGAGCCGTCGGGGTTCTCCCCGGTGCGCGCGGTGACGGTCACGACCGAGGTGATCTCGGTGCCGGAGTTCGTGATGAAGGCCTTGGCCCCGTTGAGCACCCACTCCTCGCCGTCGCGCACCGCGCGGGTGCGCGGCGACCCCGCGTCGGAGCCGGCGCCCGGCTCGGTGAGGCCGAAGCCCGCGAGGGTGCGGCCGGCGACGAGGTCGGGCAGCCAGCGCTGCTTCTGCTCCTCGGAGCCATAGCTGAGGATCGGGTTGATGCCGAGGCCGACGCCGGCCGACAGCGTGATGCCGATCGACTGGTCGACCCGGCCCAGCTCCTCGATCGCGACGACCAGGGCGGTGAAGTCACCCCCGCCCCCCTCGCCGGAGCCGCCGTACTCCTCCGGGACGAGGAGACCGAAGAGGCCGAGGTCGCCCATCTTGGGCACGAGGTCGGCGGGGAAGTGCGCGTCGCGGTCCCAGGCGCCGACGTGCGGCGCGACCTCGGCTTCGGCGAACTCGCGCACCACCGCGCGGAAGTCCTCGTGGTCCTTGCTCAGCTCGAACATCCGGCCCTCACCCGTTCTGCTTGACGTCGACGTCAATCTTGACGTTGACGTAAACGTAAAGCAGAATCGCCGTCATGACAAGTCTCAGCACCGCCACGGCAGCGCCGACCGGTGGGCATCGCACGAGGGAGGAGACCTGGACCATCGCGCAGGTCGCCGACGACTTCGGTGTCACCCACCGCACCGTGCGCCACTACGAGGACCTCGGTCTGCTCACCCCCGAGCGCCGCGGCACCCAGCGGGTCTACCGCCGCCGCGACCGCACGCGATTGGCGCTGATCCTGCGCGGCAAGCGCCTCGGCTTCCCACTCGAGCAGATCCGCACGATCATCGACCTGTATGACGTCCCGCGCGGTCGACGCTCGCAGCTGGAGTACGTCCTGGCCCAGATCGACGACCGACGCGCCGACCTCGAGCAGCGCCGACGCGACCTCGACGAGGCGCTGGCGGAGCTCGACACCTTCGAGGTGAGGTGCCGAGACGACCTCGGCCGTCTGCGCTGACCGGGCGCGCCGCTGCCCTCGGGCCGACGCATCCCGTGAGGACGCTGCCAACCTGACGAGCACTTGCCCCGATGGGCCGGTCCCGGGTGGGGCAGGTGGGATGCTCGCAGCATGACCCCCCGCGACCACGAGCTCCAGCGCCGGTCGGTCCTGTCGGGACTCGTGGCCGGCGCTGCGCTCGCCGTGGGCGCCTGCACCTCCGCCGGCGAGGACACCCAGCGCTCCGGAGCCCCTGCGACCGCCACACCCGCCACCCGGGCCACGACCGGCCCCGACGCCCCCACCGCAACCGGGCCATCGAGCGCGACCACCAGCGCGGGGGTACCAACCGTCCTGCTCACCTCCGGCCCCGACATCGCCACCGGCCCGGCGACAAGCAGCGGTGTCGCCCTCACCTTCCACGGCGCGGGTGACATCGCCACGGCCCACGCCGTGCTCGACGTCCTGCGCGCCCGCGGGGCGCGGGTCACCGTCTTCGCGGTCGGCACCTGGCTGGACACCACCCCGTCACTCGGCCGCGAGATCGTCGCGGCGGGACACGCCCTGGGCAACCACACCTGGAGCCACCCCGTCCTCACCCGGCTCGACCTCGCTGCCGCCACCGACGAGGTGCGTCGCGGTGCCGACGCCGTCGCCGCCGCGGTCGGCACCCCCGGTCTGCTCTTCCGGCCCTCCGGCACTCCTACGAGCACGGCGACGATCCGCGCGGCCGCGGCTGCGGCCGGCTACCACCGCAGCATCTCCTACGACGTCGACTCGCTCGACTACACCGACCCCGGCGCCGACGCGGTGGTCGCCAACGTCGCTGCCGGGGTGCACCCGGGGGCCATCGTGAGCCTCCACCTCGGCCACCCGGGCACCCTCACGGCCCTCCCCCGGCTGCTCGACCTCCTCGCGACCCGCCGGCTGCGCGCCGTCACCGTGCCCGAGCTGCTCGGGGCGGTGTGACGACGGCTGCCGCACGGCGCCGCCATACGGTCTGGGGCCTGGGCATGGTCGTGGCCCTCGGCCTCGCGGCCTGCCAGAGCGGGTCGCCGGCGGCGCCCCCGAGCGTCGGCGCGACGACCACCCTGCCGGCCACACCAGCTACCGCCACAGCCACAGCGGCCGTGACCTCCTCTGCCCCCCTGCCGTACGCCACTGACCGCGCCGGTCTGCTCACCGGCCCCGCCCGCTCGGCGCGACCGCTGGTCTACGTGCCGAGCCAGGTCGCGAGCACGCTGCAGGTGATCGACCCGCGCACCTACCGGGTCATCGGCCGCTACCACGTGGCCCGGTCGCCGGAGCACGTCGTACCCTCGCACGACCTCACCACGCTGTGGGTCAACAGCGACACCGGCAACATCGTGACGCCCATCAACCCGAGGACCGGTCAGCTCGGCACCCCCGTCGACGTCTTCGACCCCTACAACCTCTACTTCTCACCCGACGGGAGGTACGCCATCGTCATGGCCGAGCGGGCTCGGGCTCTCGAGATCCGCGACGCCCACACCATGGGGGCCGTGCGCGACGTGCCGGTCGGGTGCGACGGCGTCAACCACGCCGACTTCACGGCCGACCTGCGCACCATGGTGGCCAGCTGCGAGTTCTCCGGGGTCCTCGTGGTCATCGACCCCGCACTCACCCATGTCGTTCGGACCATCGACCTCAACACGGTCGCCACTCCCGGGGCGACCGACGCCGCCACGGCCCGCTCGATGGGTGGCCCGGCCGGTTCGCTGCGCCCCGGCGCCTCCGCCATGCCCCAGGACGTGCGGCTCGCCCCCGACGGGGAGCACCTCCTCGCGGCCGACATGCTGCGCAACGGGCTCTGGGTCATCGACGCGCACACCTTCACCGTCACCCGCTTCGTGCCCACCGGCAAGGGGGCCCACGGCATCTACTTCTCGCGCGACGCCAGCCGGGTCTACGTCTCCAACCGCGACGAGGGCACGGTCTCTGTGCTCGACGCCTCGACCCTGCGGCAGACCGCGCTCTGGCGTATCCCCGGCGGCGGCTCCCCCGACATGGGCAGCGTCTCCGCCGACGGGAGGGAGCTGTGGCTCTCCGGCCGCTACAGCTCGGCGGTCTACGTCTTCGACACCAGGACGGGTGCCATGACCCACGAGATCCCGGTCGACGCCGGCCCGCACGGGCTGCTCGTGTGGCCCCAGCCCGGCCGGTTCTCGCTGGGGCACACGGGCAACATGCGCTGAGCCGGCCCCTTGCCCGCGCGAAGGTGAGCGAGTCTCCGACCAGTACCCGGCCCCCGGCACCGGAGCCGGCCGGTTCGGGGATAATGGCGACCATGAGCACCGATGAACCGAAGATCGCGCAGTACGCCCACCCCGAGCGGCTGGTGTCGACCGACTGGCTGGCCGAGCAGCTGGCGGCCGGCGCCGTCGGGGCACCCGGCGGCATCGTCCTGCTCGAGTCCGACGAGGACGTACTGCTCTACGACACCGGCCACGTCCCGGGGGCGCTGAAGATCGACTGGCACACCGACCTCAACGACGACGTGGTGCGCGACTACGTCGACGGCGAGCAGTTCGCCCGGGTGCTCGGCGAGCGCGGCATCGGCCGCGACACCACGGTCGTCATCTACGGCGACAAGAGCAACTGGTGGGCGGCCTACGCGCTGTGGGTGTTCACCCTCTTCGGCCACCAGGACGTGCGGCTGCTCGACGGTGGCCGCGCGAAGTGGGTCGCCGAGGGGCGCGAGACGACCCGTGACGTGCCGACGCCGACCACCGTGGACTACCCCGTCGTCCAGCGTGAGGACGCCCCGATCCGGGCCTTCAAGGACGACGTGCTCGCCCACCTGGGCCAGCCGCTGGTCGACGTGCGATCCCCCGGGGAGTTCTCCGGTGAGCTGCTGCACATGCCCGACTACCCGCAGGAGGGCGCCATGCGCGGCGGCCACATCCCCGGGGCGAGGTCGGTGCCGTGGGCGCGGGCGGCCAACGAGGACGGCACCTTCCGGTCGCGGGACGAGCTCGAGGCGCTCTACCAGGGCGAGCAGGGCCTGAGCCCTGACGACGAGGTCGTCGCCTACTGCCGCATCGGCGAGCGCTCCGCCCACACGTGGTTCGTCCTGACGCACCTGCTCGGCTTCCCGCACGTGCGCAACTACGACGGCTCGTGGACCGAGTGGGGCAACGCCGTGCGCGTGCCCGTCGAAGTGAGCCGGGTATGAGCGAGACGAGTGTGCAGGCACCGCTGCCGGCGGCGATGGCCGAGATCGCCGAGGACTTCGGGGCGGTCACGGCCCGCGACCGGCTCCAGCTGCTGCTGGAGTTCAGCGACGGGCTACCCGACCTGCCCGAGCGGTATGCCGGCCAGCCCGACAAGCTCGAGCGGGTCGACGAGTGCCAGTCGCCGATCTTCCTCGTCGTCGAGGTCGGGGAGGGCGGGACCCCCGACGAGCGCACGGTCTCGCTGTTCTTCCAGGCTCCGCCCGAGGCCCCGACGACGCGCGGTTTCGCCGGGATCCTCCACGAGGGTCTCGACGGCCTGAGCGTCGGCGAGGTGCTCGCCGTGCCGGAGGACGCGCCGTACCGCTTCGGGCTGGCCGAGGCGGTCTCCCCGCTGCGCCTGCGCGGCATGGTCGGCATGCTGGGGCGGATCAAGCGCCAGGTGCGCCTGAAGTCTGCCGTCGCCTCGACCCCTGCCCCTTAGTTAGGTAGCCAGAGAATCACCCCTCGGACCACCCCTGGGGGTGATTCTCTGGCTACCTAGAGGCGGGAGCGCACGGCGTAGAGCTCGGGAAAGAAGGTCAGGTCGAGGGCCCGGCGCAGGAAGCCGACGCCGCTGCTGCCTCCCGTGCCCCGCTGGTGCCCGATCGTGCGCTGCACGACCTGCAGATGACGGAAGCGCCACTGCTGCACCAGGTCCTCGAGGTCGACGAGCTCCTCGCACGTCTCGTAGACGCCCCAGTGGTCGGCCGGCGCCGTGTAGACGGCGGCGAAGAGCTCGACGAGGTCGTCGTCGAGCTCGTGTGGCAGCGACCGGTCCCGGGCCAGGACCGCCACCGGTACGGCGTGCCCGCGGCGCGCGAGGTGCGCGAGGAACTCGTCGTACAGGCTGGGCTCGTGCAGCAGCTCGGTGAGGAGGGCGTGAGCGGGCGGGTCGTGCTCGAAGACCCCGACCATCTCGGCGTTCTTGTTGCCGAGCAGGAACTCGACCGCGCGGTACTGCCACGACTGGAAGCCGCTGCTCGTGGCCAGGAAGGGCCTGATCTGGGCGTACTCGCTCGGCGTGAGCGTAGCGAGCACCGACCACTGCTCGGTGAGGACCTCGAGGATCCGCTTGACCCGGGCCAGCCGCTTGAGGGCCGGGGAGAGGTCGTCGGACGTCAGGAGGCCACGGGCAGAACGCAGCTCGTGCAGCAGCAGCTTGAGCCACAGCTCCGACGTCTGGTGCTGCACGATGAAGAGCAGCTCGTCGTGCTGCGGCGGGTCGCTACGCGGGTGCTGGGCCGAAAGCAGCGTGTCGAGATCGAGGTAGTCGCCGTACGTCATGCTCGTGCTGAGGTCGCGCTGAACGCCCGGCTCGATCTCGCGCTGGTTGGCCACTACCGCAGCCTAGCCACCCGACCCCAGCGCCATCGCCCCCGCCGAACAGGGCGGGGTTCAGGCGCCGAGGTTGAACTCGTCCGGGTTCGGACCGGTGCGGAAACCCCTGTCGAGCGCAGTGATCGCCTGGACCTCGTCGGTGGTGAGCTCGAAGCCGAAGACGTCGAAGTTCTCGGCGATGCGGCTCGGGGTGACCGACTTGGGGATGACGACGCTGCCGAGCTGCAGGTGCCAGCGCAGGATCGCCTGGGCCGGGGTGACGCCGTGCGCCTTCGCGATGGCGCAGATCGTCGCGTCGGTCAGCACGTCGCCGCCGGAGGCCAGCGGGCTCCAGTCCTCGGTGACGATGCCGTGCTGGGCGTGGAAGTCGCGCAGCTCCTGCTGCACCAGGTGCGGGTGCAGTTCGATCTGGTTGATCGCGGGCAGCTCACCGGTCTCGTCGAGCAGGCGCTGCAGGTGCGGCACCTGGAAGTTGCAGACGCCGATCGCCTTGATGCGGCCCTCGTCACGCAGCTGCTGCAGGGCCTTCCAGGTGTCGACGAAGGCGTCCTTCTTGGGCACCGGCCAGTGGATGAGGTATAGGTCGAGCGTCTCGAGCCGCAGCTTCGTCATCGACTCGTCGAAGGCAGTGCGGGTGGAGTCGAAGCCCTGCCGGTCGTTCCAGATCTTGGTCGTGACGAAGACGTCGGCGGTGTCGACATCGCTCTCGGCGAGCGCCTGGCCGACCTCGGCCTCGTTCTGGTAGGCCGCCGCGGTGTCGATGTGGCGGTAGCCGACCGAAAGCGCCTCGGTGACGGCGGGCACGGCGTCGCCGGTCTCGACCTGCCACACCCCGAAGCCGAGCTGCGGGATGTCGTGGGTTCCGGTGGGGGTCCTGAGGGCAAGGGTGGGGATAGCAGTCATCCCATAACCGTATGCCGCGTCCGCCCGTTCGGCTCCCGCGGCCACGGAGCAAGACGGGTGGAAATACCGTGACCGGTGTGAGCGTTCCTGGGCTGGCGGACACCTTCACACCTGGTGGTAGAACGGCAAATCGGACTCACAGAGGTTGGTCGGTGCCCGGGCGCGGGCCGGTGCTGCCCTCCTGTCGTCACATCCGCGCATCCGCCCTCGTGGCATGGCACTGTGTGGCGATGAGGTCCCACTGCGCCATCTACGTCGACGTGGGCTACCTCGTGGCCTCGCTCGCCACCCGCGTCACCGGAACGTCCCTTCGCAGCGCGGTCGTCGTGTCCTACCCCGACCTCGTGCCCGGGCTCATCGAGCAAGCCGAGCGCCTCAGTGGGCTGCCGGTGCTGCGCGTCCACTGGTACGACGCCGGCCTGCGCGGATCGGGCGGCCCCACCCCCGAGCAGAACGCCATCGGGATGCTCCCGCGGGTCAAGCTGCGGCTCGGGCGCACCTCGCCCAACGGCGACCAGAAGGGGGTCGACCTGCGGATCGGGCTCGACCTCGCCTCGCACAGCCGCGGCCGGGTCGTCGACGTCGCCTACCTGGTCTCCGGCGACGACGACCTCACCGAGGCCGTCGAGGAGGCGCAGTCGCACGGGGTGCAGGTCGTCGTGCTCGCCGTGCCTGACGCCAGCGGCCGACCCCACGGGGTCTCGCACCACCTCATCCGCGAGTCCGACGGCATCGAGGTCGTCGACGCCGTCCTGCTCGACACCACGGTGCACGTGCGCCGTCGCGCCGAGGAGCCCGCCGACGCCCCGACCACCCCCGACGGCTCCACGAACGGCTCCGCGAACGGCTCCGCGAACGGTTCCGCGCCCTGGGGACAGGCCCCGGCCCCCGGCGTGGCCGCCCACCCCTCCCC
>JALYVC010000092.1 GCA_030853445.1 Actinomycetota bacterium
GCCCTGGCCCGCCCGCCGGTGCCACCGCTGCCGGCGGTCGACGTGCCCGCCGACCTGGGGCGTACGCCGAAGGGCACCGCCACCACCCAGGCCGCGCTCGGCCGCACCCTGCTCGACCTCAACCGGGCAGCCCCGCAGGCCGGCGCCCGCGTGGTGACCGTGAGCCCCGACGTGAGCTCGTCGACCAACCTCGGCGGGTGGGTCAACAAGGTGGGGGTGTGGTCGGCGCAGGACCGGCACAACTGGTTCTCCGACGACCCCGAGACGATCCTGCACTGGCGCGAGCGGCCCAGCGGCCGGCACATCGAGCTCGGCATCGCCGAGGTCAACCTCGTGGGGCTCATGGGCGAGCTCGGGGCGACCTGGAGCCGGTGGGAGCAGCCGCTGCTGCCGATCGGCGTGATGTACGACCCCTTCGTCTCCCGGGCGCTCGAGCCGTGGTCGTACGGCGTCTACGCGGGAGGACAGTCGATCCTCGTGGGCACGCCGTCGGGCGTGACGCTGGCGCCCGAGGGTGGCGCGCACCAGTCGATCACCACCCCGTCGATCGGGCTGGAGCAGCCGGGGGTGGTCACCTACGAGCCGGCCTTCGCGCTCGACACCGAGTGGTGCCTGCTCGCCTCGCTGGGGCGTCTGGGGCGGGCCGACGGCTGCTCGGCCTACCTGCGGCTGTCGACCCGGTCGGTCGACCAGACCCTGGCCGCGGTGCCCACCGACCCGGCCGCGCGCGCGCGACGACGACGGCAGGTCGTCGGCGGGGCCTACGCGCTGCGGCGGGTGGCCGCCCCCGTCGTCACGGTGGTGACGATGGGTGCGATGGTCACCGAGGGGCTCGCCGCCGCAGACCGGCTCGCCGAGCAGGGCTTCCTCGCCGACGTCGTCTGCGTGACCAGCCCCGGCCTGCTCTTCCGGGCCGTGCAGGCTCGGCGGGGGCTCGACGACGTCGCCGTGCCACCGCTCGAGCAGGGGCTGCTCGACGCCGTGTTCCCCGCCGACCGGGCCGTGCCGATGGTGACGGTGCTCGACGGGCACCCGCACACGCTCGCCTTCCTCGCCGGGCTGCACAGGGTGCGGGCGGCCCACCTGGGCGTCACCCGCTTCGGGCAGTCGGGCGACCTCGCCAGCGTCTACCGCCACCACGGCATCGACACCGACTCGATCGTCGGGGCCGCTCTCGACCTGGTCGACTGACGGCGGGCAGCTCGTGGCGAAGGTCGAGGTCAGCCCGACGGCGCGGGTGTCGCTGGCCCTCGAGCTGCTGCAGACCACGCCGGGCACCACCGCCGAGCGGCTCGCCCTGCGGCTCGTCGTCTCGCAGCGCGCCGCCACGGTGGCTACCGCGTGGGGCGCGGGGTGCGCGGCACAGAGGTCGACAGCGTGAACGCACGGGCGTCGAAAGTGGACATCGGCGAAGGGACGCGCGCAGGACACTCGGATGTCGCAACCTGCTCACCAACCCACCAGGAGCGCACGGATGAACTGACCCGCCCGACGGCCGCCACGGCCCGGGACTAGCCTGCACTGGGGCCCGAGTCGAGGGCCCACCGAGTCGAGGAGGACCCATGCGCATCGGCGTGCCCAAGGAAGTCAAGAACCGCGAGTACCGGGTGGCGCTCACCCCGGTGGGTGCGCACGAGCTCACCGCGCACGACCACGAGGTGGTCGTCGAGCGCGGCGCCGGGCTCGGCTCGCAGATCCCCGACAGTGAGTACGAGGCCGCCGGCGCGCAGATCATCGACTCGGCCGACGACGTGTGGGGCCAGGCCGACATGGTGCTCAAGGTCAAGGAGCCCGTGGAGGAGGAGTACCACCGGATGCATGAGGGCCTGACCCTCTTCACCTACCTGCACCTGGCCGCCGACAAGCCGCTCACGCAGGAGCTCCTGGCCCGCAAGGTCACGGCGATCGCCTACGAAACGGTGCAGCTGCCCTCCGGTTCGCTGCCCCTGCTCTACCCGATGTCGGAGGTCGCGGGGTGCCTCGCCCCCCAGGTCGGTGCCTACGCGCTGATGCGCGGGCAGGGTGGGCGGGGAGTGCTCATGGGCGGGGTGGGCGGGGTGGCCAACGCCAAGGTGGTCATCCTCGGCGCCGGGGTGTCGGGGCAGAACGCGGCCAACATCGCGCTCGGCATGGGCGCGGACGTCACCCTCCTCGACACGGACCTGGACAAGCTGCGAATGTCGTTCTGGCGCTATGACAACCGGGTCCACGGTCTCGCGTCGTCACAGCTGGCCATCCGCCAGCAGGTGATGGAGGCCGACCTCGTCATCGGCGCCGTCCTCATCCCCGGTGCCGCCGCGCCCAAGCTGGTCACCAACGAGCTGGTCTCGCAGATGAAGCAGGGCTCCGTGCTCGTCGACATCGCCGTCGACCAGGGCGGCTGCTTCGAGGACACCCATGCGACCACCCACGACGACCCGACCTACCAGGTGCACGGATCGACGTTCTACTGTGTCGCCAACATGCCCGGGGCCGTGCCGAACACCTCGACCTACGCCCTGACCAACGCCACCCTCCCGTATGCCGTCACCCTCGCCGACCGCGGCTGGCAGGCGGCCGCACGGGTGAGCCGACCCCTTGCCCTCGGGCTCAACACCCATGCCGGGCACCTCACCAACGGCCCCGTCGGTGACGCCACGGGCATCTCCGCAGTGCCGGTCGAGGCCGTGCTCACCTGAGGGGAGCACGTGCGGGCGCTAGAGAGCGAAGCGGAAGGCGGGCGGAGCCGAGCTCGCTCACGGCAGCCCAGGCCGACTCGGCGGTCGTCATCGGCTGGGTGCTCGTGACCCGGGTCAAGCCGGGTCGCGATCCCTTCAGGTCCGTCGACGGGAGGCCGATGTGCGGGATGAACGGACCTTTCCCCACAGCACCGCAGGAGATCCACGATGGACGAGACCGACGAGATCGTCCACGAGTTCGTGATCGAGAGCCACGAGAACCTCGACCAGCTGGACCGCGACTTCGTCCAGCTCGAGCGGGAACCCGGCTCACGTGAGCTCCTCGCGAGCGTCTTCCGCACGATCCACACCATCAAGGGCACGAGTGGCTTCCTCGCCTTCTCGAAGCTGGAGGCCCTCACCCACGTGGGTGAAAACCTCCTCGCCCGGCTGCGCGACGGCAAGATGGTCATGACGGCGACGATGGCGGACGGTCTGCTGGCCATGGTCGACGCCGTGCGCGAGCTGCTGGCCTCGATCGAGGCCGACGGCACCGAGGGGGTCGTCGACGTCACCGGGGTGGTCGCCCTCCTCCAGGTCATCCTCGACGGAGGAGTCCCTGAGCCCGAGACCCCCGCGGCGTTGGTCGCTCCGCCCGCAGCCCCAGCCCTCGAGCACCCCCAGGGCGACGCCGAGGCCCCTGCGGTCACGCAGGCCAACCCCGCTCCGACGCCCCCTGCCGCCCCTCCCC
>JALYVC010000104.1 GCA_030853445.1 Actinomycetota bacterium
GGGCGGGCGCGGCCCCGGTGGCGACGAGGGCGCCGCCGAGCACGGCAGCAGCGACCCGCCGGACCGCCAGGGGGGTGATCCGCTCGCTCAGCCGCCTGGACCATCCCCCCACCTGTCCCGGGAGGGCTGAGCCCAGGCTGACGACGAAGCCCATCCCCAGCCAGAGGCACAGCGCGGCCCCGACCCCGGCCACGAGGCCGATGAGGACCTCGTCGGGCGCGGCCGCGGCGGTTCTGGTGAGCGCATCACGCGCATCAACCGCGACCCGGGCCAGAGCAACGCCGAGAGTGGCCGTGGTGAGCGCCGCGGCGGTGCCCAGCGCCCTGACCGCCGTGACCCGGCGTGGGACTGCGGGTGGGACGGCGCGGGTGATGGCTGGTCGCCTGGCCGGTTGGACGGCGGGTTGTTCGGAGGTGGAGCTCACAGTCCCTCACTGACAGTTGTTGGATGGCTTTGCCTCATATTTGATGACGTTTGCTTGTGGATGTCAATAGCCGAGGGTCCGTGGCCGGCTCGATGAGAGGATCAAGCCGCACATCGACCCGCGGCCGCCCCGAGCGCGCCCATGACCTGGAGAGGCGGAGCCGTGCGTTGGGAAGAGCTCTTCGCCGACCTCGAGGGCAGCATGAGGGCCGAGGAGCTGATGGAGCTCGAGGCCGAGGTCGCCGACCGGACCCGCCGCGAGCGGGCGCTGCTGGGTCTGCAGGAGCGGCTGCTCTCCGGCGTCGACGCCGGGACCGCCGAGCTGCGGGTCGCGGGGCTGGGGCCGCTGCGCGGAGTCGTCACCGACGTGGGGGCCGACTGGGTCCTGGTCGCTCAGGGTCGCGAGCAGGCAGTGCTGGTGGCCTTCTCGGCGCTGCGGTGGGTGACGGTGCCGGGCGGTCGGCTACAGCCGCTCGGTGCTGTCGCCCGCACCTTCGGCATCGGTGCCGCCCTGCGGGCCGTCAGTCGCGACCGAGCCGTCGTCGACGTGGTGGACCTCGAGGGGGGCAGTCTCACCGGCACCGTCGACGCGGTCGGCCGCGATGTGCTCGACCTCGCCGAGCACCCTGCCGACCTCCCCCGGCGTCCGGAGAACGTGCGCGTCGTGAGGTCGGTGCCCTTCTCCGCGCTGGCGGCCGTCCGCCGGCGACGGTGAGCGGTCAGGCCTGCGGCTCGTCGTCACCCACGCCGGTGCCGAAGGGGTGGGCGGCGACGAACTGACGGGTCTCGGTGTACATCCGAGCGATGTAGCTCTCGAGCTCGCTGGACTCAACCCGCCACTGCCCACGACCGCCGACCTTGATGGCGGGGAGCTCTCCGGAGCGGACGAGAGCGTAGGCCTGGGCCGACGAGATGTTGAGCACCTCGGAGACCTCGGCCAGCTGGAGGAAGCGTTTGGTCGTCATGGTTGGCGGTCCTTGGGCGTTGAGTCGGGGAGGAGCACGAACCAGCGCCGGGCGGCGCCGTGGGAGAAAACCGGGACCGGGTGCACACCCCGATCCACAGCCCGACCGCCCCCGAAACCTGTGCGCACATCTTGGCACAGGTCATGCGTCATCCCGTGGTTGTCCACAGGCTTGCGCCGACCGCGTGCGCCGCTCACCAGCCTCGGCCATGATGGTGCCGGACCAGACCAGACAGGACCCGACCAGACCAGACCGACCAGCCGACCAGACCGCCCGGCGCCGGGTCAGAGGGGGAGCACCCGTGAGCGAGCTGCCGACACCGCGAGCGGCACGGCTGCAGCGCCCCTCGTGGCGCGACTCCCGGCTGGTCGTCGGGGTGGTCATCGTCCTCGCTGCCACCGCGCTGGGAGCCAGGGCCGTCGCCAGTGCAGACGACACCGTGCCGATGTACGTGGCCGCGGCGCCCATCAGGCCGGGTGACCGGCTGACGGGCGCCAACCTGCGCCGCGTCGACGTCCAGCTGGGAGACACCGCACGGCTCTATCTCCCGGCAGCCGCAGGCCCCCCGGCCGACGGGTGGGCCCGCACATCGGTGCCTGAGGGACATCTGGTTCCCTCCGCCGCCGTCGGGTCACGCGCCGACATCGACGTCCAGCAGGTCGCCGTCAAGGTCGACACCACCTCCGCGTCGGGGCTCGGCGCCGGCGCGGTCGTCGACGTCTGGGTGAGCGAGCGCGACCCGGCCACCACCCAGGAGCGGTATCTCGCGGCCAAGCGGTTGCTCCAAGAGGTCACCGTGGCCGGGGTTCCCGCCACGGGGTCCGGCTTCGCGGGCGCGTCGGCGGCCGGCGCGGTGCAGCTGCTCGTGCCCCGTGACCGCGTGGGCGAGGTCATCGGCGCGATGGACAGCCTCTCGCGCCTCACCCTCGTCCCCGCTCCCGGCGGGGCCACCGGCTCGTGACGGGGGTCCTCACTGCCGTCGGACCTCGGTGGGACAGTCGTCTCGCAACGACCCTCGAGGCCGCGCGAACGCTCGAGCTGACCCGTCGCTGCGCAGACCTCGCCGACCTTCTGGCTGCTGCTGCCGCTGGCCTCGGCGTCGTCGCGATCGTCTCGGAGGACCTGCGTGGGCTCGACCTCACCGTCGTGTCCACGCTGCGGGGGTCCGGGGTCGACGTCGTGGGCGCGAGCGTCCCGGGTGACGAGGGCTCGGAGCGGCGTCTGCGCCAGATCGGCATCACGGTGGTCGTGCCGGCCGACGCGGGATCGGCCGAGCTCGTCGACGCCGTCCTGGCCGTGTCGACCCGGGCTCCCGCCGCGACCTCCCCGGACGGGGCTCCTCCGCGCGCGGCGTCGGTGGCCGGCCAGCCGGTGCCGGTCGTCCCCGCGGCCCTCCCG